>JAFATL010000751.1 GCA_019243975.1 Actinomycetota bacterium
CAGGCCGCGGTCGACGGCTTCCTTCACCGCGAACCACACGATGTCGTCGGTGGTGGCGCGCGCCTCCGACAGCACCGGCTCGACGCCCCACGACAGCGTGAGCTGGCGGAGCGTCCGCTCGTGCGGGGTGGCGGCCAGGATCGGAACCGGGGGCCGGAAGCGCGCGATCACCCGAGCCGTCGTGCCGGTGTTGGTGCAGGCGATGATCGCCACGGCGCGCGCGTCGACGGCGGCCCGGAACGCGGCCGCCGATGTCGCCTCGGTGATGCGGCGGGTCGGCGTGGCGCGCACGAGTCGCGCCGGCTGGTCGGCCATGAGTCGATCGCTCCACGCCAGGTGGTCGAACTCGGCCTCGGCCCGCGCCGCGATCGTGCTCATGGTCCGCACCGCCAGCGCGGGGTCGTGGCCGATGGCCGTCTCGCCCGACAACATCAACGCCGACGTTCCGTCGAACACGGCGTTGGCCACGTCGCTCACCTCGGCGCGCGTCGGCGTGGGCGCCTGCACCATCGACTCGAGCATCTGGGTGGCGGTGATCACCGGTCGCCCGTAGAAGATGCCGGTGCGGATGATGTGCTTCTGGTAGATCGGCACGTCCTCGAGCCGACAGCGCACGCCGAGGTCGCCGCGGGCGACCATGATCACGTCGGCCGCCTGCACGATGTCGTCGAGCGCGTCCACCGCCTCCTGCGTCTCGATCTTGGCGATGACCAGTGCGCCGCTGTCGCCCACGGCCCGACGCGTGCGGTTGATGTCGTCGGCCGTGCGCACGAACGACACCGCCACCGCGTCGATGCCGGTGTCGAGCACGCCCTCGAGCAGGGTGAGGTCGTCGGCCGTAGGCGTCGACACCGAGATGCGTGACGCCGGCAGGTGCAGGCCGGGCCGGCCCAGCAACCGGCCGCTCGAGCGCACCACGGCGGTGGCGGTGCGGGCGTCCGCATCGACGCGCTCGACCACGATCGACACACCCCCGTCGCCCAAGGCAACGCGGTCGCCCGGGTGCAGCTGGCCGACCACGCCCTCGCCTTCCACCGCAATCGTCGACGCCGTGCTGCCGCCCACGCCGTCGCCCTCGCACAGGTCCACGGTGGACCCCTCACGCAGGTAGGCGCCGTCGTCGGGGAACGACTGCACCCGCAACTTGGGGCCAGGCAGGTCGACGAACACCGCCACGGGCCGGCCCGCGGCGGCCGCCGCGTGCTGCACGGCGCTGATGCGACGGCGGGCGTCGTCGACCGTGCCGTGGGCCAGCGACACCCGTACCGCGTCGGTGCCCGCGGCGATGAGGTCGGTCAGGACGCGCTCGTCGTCGGTCGCGGGACCGGCGCTGACGACGATCTTGGTGCGGCGGGCGACCATGTCGCCCCACCCTAGGGGGACGCGCTCAGAAGCCCGAGAGGGCGCCGTCGGCGCGGGTGGACCAGAGGTCCTGGAGGATGTTCGGGGCGAACTCCTCCTTGTTGACGTAGGCGACGGCGCCCGACTGGCGGGCGTCGCCGGGCAGGTCCTCGGCCTTGTACGTCGACAGCAGCACCACCACGGTCTCGGGCCGCGCCTCGGTGATGCGGCGGGTGGCCTCGATGCCGTTGATGCCGGGCAGGTTGATGTCCATCAGGATGAGGTCGGGCGTGAGCTCGGCCGCCTTGTCGACGGCGTCCTCCCCCGACTCCGCCTCGCCCACCACGTTGAAGCCGGCGGTCATCGAGCACACCGCATTGGCGGCCCGCCGGAACGGGGGCTGGTCATCGACAACCAGGACGCGCACCGACGGCGTGCCTGCCTCATCACGCGTCTGGGCGTTGTCGGTCACCGGTGCTCCCATCACTTCCGGTGGTCATGGTGCCCGGACAAATCGCCCCTGAACAGCGTGCCCGCACCCGACGCGGGGTGGTGCTAGCCCCCCTAACCGCCTAGGCGGTGTTCTCGCTCAGGAACAGCAGGACCGCCTTGACCCGGCGGTGGGCGTCCTCTTCCTCGGAGAGGGACAGCTTGGAGAAGATCGAGTTGATGTGCTTCTCGACGGCACGCTCGGTGAGCACGAGAGCACCGGCGATGGCGGCGTTGTTCTTGCCCTGGGCCATCTCGGAGAGGACCTCGCCCTCCCGCTTGGTGAGGTGGGCCAGCGGCGACTCACTGGTCTTGGACCGGGCGGCCACCAGGGCCTCCACCACCTTGGGGTCGATCACCGAGCCACCACGCGCCACCTCTTTGATGGCGGCCAGCAGCTGGTCGATGTCGGAGACCCGCTCCTTGAGCAGGTAGGCGCGCCGCTCCGACCCGTGCTCGAAGAGATGCAGCGCATAGGCAGGGTCGATGTACTGGCTGAGCACGACCACGCCCACCTGCGGGTTGGACGACCGCAGCTGCTCGGCCGCCCGGATGCCCTCGTCGGTGCCCGTCGGGGGCATGCGGATGTCGGTGAGCACCACGTCGGGTTTCTCGGCCTCGACCGCGGCCAGCAAGCCATCGAGGTCTTCGCACACGGCAGCCAGCTCGAGCTCGGCCTCCATCTCGATCAGGCGGCGCACGCCCTCACGCACGAGATAGTTGTCCTCAGCAAGGACAACTCGGATGGGGGTGCTCACGGCAGCAAACGGTACTGGCCGCCGTGTCGGTAGCTGCGGTTAGGCGCGCTTGCGGGGTTCGGTGCGCTTGCGGGCGGCGGTCTTGGCGGGCCGGGACGGCATCGTCTTGGAGGCGGCCGCCTTCTTGGTGGTGGTCTTGGCCGCCTTCTTCACCGTGGCCGCCTTCTGCGACACGGCCTTCTTGGCCGCCGCCGGCTTCTTGGCCGCGGCCTTCTTCTTGGCGACGGGCGGGCGCTTGGCCGCGGCCCGCACCGGCTTCGTCTCGGTGCGCATGCCCGAGCGCTCGAGCACGGCTTGGTCGGTGCCCAGGTAGGCGGCGACGAGGCGCGGGTCGCTCAAGACTTCGCCCGGCGTGCCGCGAGTCAGCACGGCGCCCGTCTCCAGGGCGAGGATCTCGTCGGAGATCGAAGTGATCAGCGGCATGTCGTGCTCGATCACGAGCAGCGACGCGCCGGTCTGCTGGCGGATGTGCAGCAGCAGCGGGCCCAGGGCCTCGGTCTCGCGCTGGGCGATGCCCGACGACGGCTCGTCGAGCAGCAGCACCAGCGGCTCGTGGGCGAGGATGCCCGCGAGGTCGACGATGCGGCGCGACCCGGTCGACAGCTCCGACACGAACTTGTCGCGGAACGCGCCCAGGCCCATCAGCTCGACCAGCTCGTCGACCCGCTTGGCCACCTTCTTCTCGGCCCGCCGCACCCACGGCGCGCCGATCGCTGTCGACACCGCGTCGTGGGCGCGCATGTGGCGCTCCAGCGAGACGGCCAACGTCTCCGCGACCGTGAGCGATGGAAACAGGCGGGCGTCCTGGAACGAGCGGCCGAGGCGCGCCCGCGACCGCTTCTCGGGCGAGAACTCGCTGATGTCGGTTCCATCGAGGCGCACATGGCCCCGCGAGGGGACGAAGCCGGAGATGGCGTCGAACACCGTCCTCTTGCCCGCGCCGTTGGGCCCGATGACGCCCAGGATCTCGCCGGCCTTCAGGTCGAACGTGACGTCGTCGACGGCGAGCACGCCGCCGAAGCGCACGGTGAGGCCACTGACTTCGAGAATGGGAT
>JAFATL010000011.1 GCA_019243975.1 Actinomycetota bacterium
GACGTTGGTCGAGGGCGACATGCGTGACTTCGACCTGGGCCGCACGTTCCCGATGGTGATCATCCCGTACAACAGCCTGCAGCTGCTCCCGCCCGGGACCGAGCGGAGGCAGTGCTTCGCGTCGATCGTCCGCCACCTCCAACCCGATGGCCTCCTCGGCCTGGAGGTGACCGACTTCCTCGTCGGCGAGACGGCACCCTTTGCGCCCAACGAGCCGCTGGCCGCAGCCGAGGGCGTCACGCTGTACGCCGCCCTCGACTCCAGCCCGGCCGAAGGCACGTCGTGGTACCAGCGCCGCTACGTGTTCGACGACGGCACGCCCGACGTGCGCGACACCGTGGTGCTGCACGAGATCAACGAGGCCGAGCTCGACCACCTGGCGGCCGCCGCGGGCCTGGAGGTGGTGGAGGCAGAGCACAGCGGCCGCCATCTGTCCTGGGTCGCCCAGGCCGGGTCGGCTAGCGTCGGCGGCCGATGATGAAGATGTTCCGCTCCCCCACGGCGACCGCAGTGGTGCTGGTGGCGGTGGGCTTCGTGTTCGTCTACTTCGGTTGGGACGGCGCCGCCGAGAAGGACACCATCCAGCAGCAGTTCCCGTACCTGCTCTCCGGTGGGGTCATCGGGTTGGGCCTGATCATGGGCGGCCTCACCGTCGCCATCGTGCAGACCCTGCGCCGGGAGTCGGCCACGCTGGCGGCCAAGCTCGACGAGCTGGCTGATTCGCTGGGCCGGGTGGGCGAAGAGGTCGGCGTCGCCGTGTCGCCGACGGCCGTTCCCGATCACGGCGACCTCGTGATGGCGGGCCGCACCACCTACCACCGGCCCGACTGCCGGCTCATCGCCGGCCGGGGAGCTGCCCAGGCGATGTCGCCCGACGCCGCCGCGGCCCGGGGCCTATCCCCCTGCCGAATTTGCAACCCCGCCGCCGCCTGATTCGTTAGCCCATCAGCAGCTGGCGCACCTGGGCGGGGTTCTCCAGCTCCTTGCCGCGCACCTCGGCGCGGATCACGCCCTTCTCGAACACCAGGCCCATGTCGGCGATGTCGAGGGCGCTGATGTTGGCCTCGACCAGGATGACGGTCACGCCGTCCTCGTTGATCTGGCTGACGATGCGGAAGACCTCTTTCACGATCACCGGGGCCAAGCCGAGGGAGGCCTCGTCGATGATGAGCAGCTTGGGTCGGGCCATGAGCCCGCGGCCGATCGCCAGCATCTGCTGCTCGCCACCGGACAGCGTGCCCGCCAGCTGGTTCTGCCGCTCGCGCAAGCGGGGCAGGTAGTCGTAGACCTTCTCGCGCTGCTCGTCGAACCAGCCCCGTTCGCCCCGCTGCGACCACGAGCCGACGAGGAGGTTCTTCTCCACGCTCAGCTCGGGGAAGACGCGCCGACCCTCGGGAACCAGGATGATGCCTTCGTTGACGCACTTGGACGTGCTCCACGACGTGGCGTCCTTGCCGTCGAACTCGATCGAGCCACCCCACGGCCGCACCGCGCCGCACAGGTTGAGGACGGTCGTCGATTTCCCGGCGCCGTTGAGGCCCAGGAACACGGCCGTCTCGCCCACGTTCACGTCGAAGCTGATCCCGTGCAGCACCGGCAAGGCGCCGTAGCCCGACTTGAGCTCGCGCACCTGCAGCAGCGGCTGCGTCTTGGGAGTACGGCCCTTGGGCGCAGCCGCGGCAGTGGCCGGCGCCTTCTTGGCGGCCGACTTTTTAACCGGCGCGCGCGTGCGCGCGGTGCGCTCAGGCAAGGCTGGTCGCCCCCTCGCCCATGTACGCCTCGGCCACCGCCTCGTTGTCGCGGATGTCGTCGGGCACGCCTTGGGCCAGCAGGGCGCCGAAGTTGAGCACGTACACGTAGTCGGCCGTGCCGAGCACGAGGGGCACGTGGTGCTCGATCATCACGATGCTGATGCCGAGCTCGCGGCGCATGTCCTTGAGGCGCTCGCAATAGGCGAGCCCCTCCTCCGGCCCGGTGCCGGCCAAGGGCTCGTCGAGCATGAGCACTTCGGGGTTCGTCGCCAGCACGGCCGCCGTCTCGACCATCTTCAGCGTGCCGTAGGGCAGGCCGCCGATCGGGCTGTCGTGCAGGTCGGCCAGGCCCATGAAGTCGAGAACCTCCATGGCGCGCGCCCGCAGCACCTTCTCCTCGCGCAGCGAGGCGGGAGCGCCGACCATGCCGGCGATCACGTTGTACTTGGTGCTCTTGTGCTGGGCGACGACCAGGTTCTCCAGCACGGTGAAGCTCCGTACCAGACCAACCTGCTGAAAGGTCCGTCCCAGGCCCAGCTGGGCGCGCTGATCGGGACGCAACTCGGTGACGTCCTCGCCGTGCATCAGGATGCGACCCGTATCGGGTGTGTAGAACCCCGACACGCAGTTGAAGAACGTCGTCTTGCCCGCGCCGTTGGGCCCGAGAATGCCGACGATCTCGAGCTCGTCCACGCGGAAGTCGACAGCCGACAGCGCCTGCACCCCGCCGAAGCGGATCGACACCTCGATGGCCTCAAGGACGGGCACCCATGCCTCCTCGGGCCGGGCCGCCGCCTGCTTCGGGCTGGCGGAAGCGTTTGAACGAGAGCCACGACAGCAGGTTGCGCTGCTGCTGGGCGATGCCGCCCGGGAAGAAGATCAGCGTGAGGATCAGCAACAGCGCCTCGACGGCCGGCTCCAGCGTGATGCTGATGGCGGTGAACGGCCACACGTGGAAGTTGGCGTGGGCCCGGTCGATGATCGTCGGCAGCACCGCGAACAAGATGCCGCCCTGCACGACGCCCCACCGGTTGCCGGCGCCGCCGACGACGGTGGCGAGCAGGAACGTCAACGACAGCGCGAAGCCGAAGTCGGCCGGCGTCACCACCTGCTCGATCGACGCGAACAACGCGCCGGCGATGCCGGCCATGATCCCCGAGATCACGAACGCCATGATCTTGTAGCCGGTGACGTCGATGCCCCACGACGCCGCCACCCGCTCGTCGTCGCGGAGAGCCTGGACGGCGCGGCCGCCGCGCGAGGCGGTGAACCGCCAGTCGAACACCATGGCGACAGCGAGGATCCCGATGCACAGGTAGGCGTAGCGCACGTCGGAGTGGAACAACGACGGGCGCGGCGCGGGCTGGCCGGCCCCGCCACCGGTCAACGAGCGGATGTTGAACAGCGTCTCCTGGGCGACGAAGCCGTAGGAGATCGTGACGAGGGTGAAGTAGACGGCGCGCAGGCGCAGGGCGATGGCCCCGAGCACCACCGCCGCCACCGCGCCGGTGAGCGCAGCCATCAGCACGGCCGCGCCCCAGGGCAGCTGCATCTTGGTGAGGGCGTAGCCGGCGCCGAACGCGCCCACGCCGAAGAAGGCGCTGTGCCCGAGCGAGACGAGGCCCGCGTACCCCAGCAGCACGTTGAGGGAGAGGGCAACGAGGCCGTACACCGCCGCCTTGGTGACGACGTTGACGTACACCCCCGGGACCAGCTGCGGTACGGCCAGGACCAGCGCGAGGAGGGCAACCAGCACGCCCACTCGTGCCGCGAACCCGGCGGGTGTGGGCCGGAACGGCGCGCCGCTCGCGCCGACCGGCACCGTCGCGTCGGTCACCACCTCGAGCAGGCCGGTGTCGGGTGCCTCCGGGGCGGTCGCCGACATCAGGCCTCCTGCCCGAACAAGCCGGACGGTCGGAACAGCAGCACCAGCAGCAGCACGGCGAAGGTGGCGAGCGTCGGCGCGCCCGGGATGCCGAGGCTGAAGCTGGTGTTGATCTGGTTGGCCGCCGCCACCGTGATGCCGAGGATCAGCCCACCGGCCACTGCGCCCACCATCGACGTGAGCCCGCCCAGCACCGCGCCGGTGAAGGCGGGGATGAGGAACGTGGTCGTGACGAGGCCGGGGCTGAGGTTGTTGAACTTGCCGGCCGCCAGGATGCCCGCGACCGCGGCCAGCACGCCGGCGGCTGCCCACGCCATCGAGCGCATGCGGGCGACGGGCACACCGTGCAGCTCGGCCGCGAACGGCTCCTGGGCGGTGGCGAGCAGGGCGACGCCGGGCGGCGTCTGGAAGAACAGCGCCAGCAGCGCGGCCGCGCCCCCCAGCACCAGCAGCACCACCAACGTGTGCCACTCGACGGTGATGTTGACGCCCGGCATTCGGAACCCACCCTCGACGAAGCGGGGGAACCGGCGCAGCTTGGCCTCGAAGCGGTTGACCTCGATCGACGTGAACAACAGGAACACGGCGGCGGTGGCCACGAGCGACGTCACCGGCGACACTGCCGCCAGCCGCCGGATGACCAACGTGTTGATCAGGATGCCGACCAGCGCGCCGACGATGATCGCCACGATCGTCGCCAGCCACAGCCGGCCCTTGCTCACCACCGGCTCGCCCGCCACCGCGAAGCCCGTCATCACCAGGTAGGCGGCGAACGCCGGCACGGTGCCCATCTCGCCCTGGGCGAAGTTGAGGATGCGCGTGGCCTTGTAGACCAGGGCGATCCCCAGCCCGACCAGGCTCAGGATGGCGCCGTTCTGGATCCCGATGATGAGGACCTGCAGGGTCGTCCGCATGACCGGATCGTGAGACTACTCAACCCCCCTTGCGGCGGCGCTTTAGAAGCCGGTCGCGAACGAGGCGAGCGTCTTGTACTGCTTGGTGGCGCAGTCGGCCTTGAGCACGTGCACCTGGTTGGAGCCGAAGTGGCTGCTGGGTGTGTACGACTGGTCGGGGTACACGCCGGTGTGCAGGTTTGATTGCGTCTCGACCAGCTTGCGGAAGTCCTCCCGCGTCAGGTCGTTGCCGTACGTCGCTCCGTAGCGCTTGAACATCTCGTACTGCGACGAGGCGAGGCCCCACAGCGCCACGCCCAGGTCGTCGGGGTCGGTGATGCCCGCGTGCTGGGCCGCCGCGAAGTAGTCGGGCAGGTTGGCGTGGGCCCAGTCGAGACCCGGGAACGGCGAGAAGAAGATGCCGCCGTCGACGTTGGGGCAGCCCGAGCCGAGCACAGCGTTGAGCCCCATGCTGATGCCGACGCCGACGAACTGGGGCTTGTAGCCCTGGCCGTTGGCCTGCTGGGCGAAGCGGATGTAGTCGACCGGCGCAGTGAGGATGTAGACGATGTCGACCTTGTTGCTCTGCAGCTCGTTGGCGAACGTGTTGTACCAAGACGTGTCCGACTTCGGGTGCCGCAACGTCTTGTAGTAGTTGAGGCCCGCCGCCTTCACGCCCGCCTCCCAACCGGCCACGGCGTCGTCGAAGTTGGGCGTGTCGGTGATCACCGCCGCCACCTTCTTGCCGGCAAAGTTCTTGGCCACGTACTGGGCGAGCAGCTTGCCCTGCTGCTTGTACGACATCGACAGCGAGAAGTACCACTGCAGCCCGGTGAGCCCGGTCTCGGTGACACCCGCCGACAGGTACGGGATGTGGGCCGACTCGGCGTAACGACCGCACGCCTGGATCTGGTCGGTACCACCGCCGCCCACCACGAGGAACGAACTGGCGCCCAGCTCGCGGCACGCCTGCACGGCGGTGTTGGGCTGGTACTTGTCGTCCTGGAACTGCACCGCCACCTGCGAACGCCCCAGCACCTTCTCGTGCTTGACCTCGGTGAGGTAGCGCCAGAACAGGTCGCGCTCCTTCTCGAAGGCGGTGACCGGCAGCGGCGCCGCGCCCGTGACCGGGGCGTGCAGGGCCAGGGTGATCTTGTCGGCCGACACGCCGGTGCGGTCGTGCCCGGTCGGCTTCACCGGGCCGCTGGCCGTGCTCGACCCGCCGCTGGTGGCGGACTTGGTGCCTCCGCTGGTCGAACCACCGCTGGTCGACCCGCCGGTGCTCGTGCCCCCGCTGGTCGACCCGCCTGACGCTGTCGCCGTGCCCGCGTCGGACGAGCCGCCACTGGTCGCCTCGCCCGTGTCGGTGTTGGAGCTCTGGCCCGCGAGGACGCCGCCGCTGTTGCCGGTGGCCACGTGGACGCCGGGCTTCTGGCCGCACGCGACGGCCAACAACAGGAGGGCAGCGAACAGTGAGGTCAGGCGCAGGCGGGGCACGCCCGCGATCCTAGGAGTTCGGCCTCGGAGGTGGGCCTACGGGCTGGGATTGCGGCGGTTCAGGGCGACGAGCCGGGTGAGGGCACCCTCTTCGCGGGCGACCACGGTGTCGGGTCCCGTCTCGAAGCCCTGCAGCAGCGCCAGCATCGCCACCAGGGCGATGGGCAGCCACAGCCACACGTACCAGAGCGACTTGCGGTGGGCCGACGCCAACTTGGCCTTGGCCTTGGTGCCGGTGCTCGTGGTGATCGTCGACGTGACCGGCCCGGTGCTGGGCGACGACGCCAGCAGGTCGCTGCTCGGCGCCGACACGCTCGACCCGAGCACGCCGCCCGTGGTGTCGCCCGAGCTCGAGCCCGTGTCGGCGATGGCCGGCTCCGGCGCCGACGACTCGTCCGACGGCTTCGCGCTGGTGGCCACGCGCAGCTGGGGCGTCGCGCCGGTGGCTGCTCCCGCGGAGGTCAGCGAGATCAGTGAGTTGGTCGAGGGGTCGGGGTCGCCGTAGGCGACGTTGGGCGCCCCCACCGGATGGAGCTCGATCCCCTCGTTCGGGTACACGCCGTCGAGCCAGGCTTGGGCCACCGACGACAGGTCGAACGTCCACGTGTTGGCCGACGCGTCGTACTTGCCGGTCGTGCCGTAGAGGCAGTCGGTCTTGGGCGCGGTGGCGATGTCCTGGCTGGTGCCCTCGTTCCACGGTTTGGTGATGAGGCACGCCTCGATGCCGGTGACGTTCTGGGTGAGGAGCGGCGTCGACTGATCGGCCAGCGACATGAGGAACGACTGCAGCGGGTCGGGGCTCTGTTCCTCGTAGGTGGAAAGGGCGGTGAGCACGGCGGCCCGGAACGCGGGCGACTCCATCGAGAACGACAGCGGCGCCTGCTCGAGCACCAGGTCGAAGCGATCGACCTGCTGCCCCGCCGCGATGGCGGGCATGTCGAACTTGAGGTCGGACACGTAGCGCGTCTTCCCGCCGAAGAGGCCGACCGGCAGGGTGTTGGGCAGCACCGGCTGCGGAGCCTGGTAGTCGGGCGTGGTGGGAATCGGGATGCCCGGGTTGATGCCGAGCGCCGTCTTGATCTGCTGCAGTCCTTCCGGGCACGCCTGCGGCACCACGATGCACACGACGCCGGGCGGGAACTCGTGCACCAGCACGGCCGGCAGCGAGGTGGTGGCCGACGCCGTGAAGTACGCGCTGCGCGACACCTTCGCGGGCTGCGGCGGGGGGCCGCTGTCGGCGCCCATGGCGGCCAAGGGCACGAGGGCCGTGCTGGCGGCCAGTGCGAGGGCGGCGAGCAAGCGCCAGCGATTGCGGCTCACAGCAGCGCTACACCTCCCAGGTGGCGCCCGAGGTGAGCAGCTCGTGCAGGTCGCCGGGGCCCTTCTCCTGCTGCGCGTCGAGCAACTGGCCGAGCATGGCCTCGCCGTAGTGCGGGCGCTGCACGGCGCGGAACACGCCGATGGGCGTGGGCTCGTGCGGGCCGCGCGCCAGGCGGGACAGCATGAACGCCAGCCCGGGCTCCTCGCGCGCCTCGTCGTGGATGAGGATGTTCTCCTCGCCCACTTCGGCCACGTTGACGATGCGGGCCCGCCCCTGGCCGTCGAGCATGACGCCCTTCTCGAGGTCGGGGCCGAAGCGGATGGGCTGACCGTTCACCAGCGGGATGAGCATGCTCGACCGCCGTTCCTTGCCGGTGATCTCCTCGAACGCGCCGTCGTTGAAGACGTTGCAGTTCTGGTACACCTCGACGAACGCGCTGCCCTGATGGTCGTGGGCCCGGCGGAACGTCTCCATCATGTGCTTGCGATCCATGTCGTGGGTGCGAGCGACGAACGTCGACTCCGCGCCCAGCGCCAGGCTCACCGGGTTGAACGGGAAGTCGACCGAGCCGAACGGCGTCGACTTGGTGACCTTGCCCATCTCGCTGGTCGGCGAGTACTGGCCCTTGGTGAGGCCGTAGATCTGGTTGTTGAACAGCACGATGGTGATGTTGACGTTGCGGCGCAGCGCGTGGATGAGGTGGTTGCCACCGATCGACAGCGCGTCACCGTCGCCGGTGATGACCCACACGTGCAGGTCGGGGCGGCTCACGGCCAGGCCGGTGGCGATGGCAGGGGCGCGCCCGTGGATGCCGTGCATGCCGTAGGTGTTCATGTAGTACGGCAGGCGCGCTGCGCAACCGATGCCCGAGATGAACACGGTGTCTTCGCGGCGCACGCCGAGCTCGGGCATCAGCATCTGCATGGCGGTGAGGATCGAGTAGTCGCCACAGCCGGGGCACCAACGCACTTCCTGGTCGCTCGACCAGTCCTTCTTGGTGGTGATGGGGACGGTGGTGTCAGTCACTGAGGCACTCCAACATGGCGGACTCGATCTCGGACGCACGGAACGGCAGGCCCTGCACCTTGGAGAACGACTTGGCGTCGACAAGGAACTCGGCCCTGACCAGCCTGCTGAGCTGGCCCAGATTCATCTCCGGCACGAGCACCTTGGGGTAACCACGCAGCACGTCACCTAGATCGGCCGGGAACGGATTGAGGTGAGTGAGGTGGGCGTGCGACACCTTGTGGCCCCGTGCCCGCACCCGCCGCACAGCGGCGCCGATGGCGCCGTAGGTGGAACCCCAACCCAGCACCACCAGTTGCGAGCCTTCTTCGTGGTCGACCTCGGTCGCCGGGATGTCCTTGGCGATGCCGGCGATCTTGGCGGCGCGCAGGCGCGACATGCGCTCGTGGTTGACGGGGTCGTAGGAGATGTTGCCGGTGCCGTCCTGCTTCTCGATGCCGCCGATGCGGTGTTCGAGGCCCGGGGTGCCGGGGATGGCCCAGGGCCGGGCCAGCGTGGTTTCGTCGCGCAGGTAGGGCCAGAACTCGTCGGTGCCGTCGGGCCCGGTGCCCTTGCGGTTGGGCTCGGTGGTGAACGACACGCTGATGTCGGGCAGCTCGTCGATGTTGGGCAGGCGCCACGGCTCGGAGCCGTTGGCCAGGTAGCCGTCGGAGAGCAGCAGCACGGGCGTGCGGTACTTGAGGGCGATGCGCGCCGCCTCGATGGCGGCGAAGAAGCAGTCGGCCGGCGTCTTGGCCGCCACGATCGGCAGCGGCGCCTCGCCGTGCCGGCCGTACATGGCCAGCAGGAGGTCGGACTGCTCGGTCTTGGTGGGCAGGCCGGTGGACGGGCCACCCCGCTGGATGTCGATGACGAGCAGCGGCAGCTCGAGGCTGACGGCCAGACCGATGGTCTCCGCCTTGAGGGCGACGCCCGGGCCGCTCGTGGTGGTGAGACCGAGCGCGCCGCCGAAGGCCGCACCGAGGGCGCTGCCGATGCCGGCGATCTCGTCTTCGGCCTGGAAGGTGCGGATGCCGAAGTTCTTGTGCTTGGAGAGCTCGTGGAGGATGTCAGACGCGGGGGTGATCGGGTACGAGCCGAGGAACAGCGGCAGCTTGGCCAGCTGGCCGGCGGCGATCACGCCCCACGCCAGCGCCGTGTTGCCGCTGATGTTGGTGTAGGTGCCGGGCTCGAACGTGGTCGGCTTGACCTCGTAGGCGCTCTCGAACAGCTCGGCCGTCTCGCCGAAGTTGTAGCCCGCCTTGAAGGCGAGCCGGTTGCACGCCTGCACGATCGGGTTCTTGGCGAACCGGGCCTCGATCCACTCGAGCGTCGGCTCGGTGGGGCGCGTGTACATCCACGAGATGAGGCCCAGGGCGAACAGGTTCTTGCTGCGCTCGGCGTCGCGCGGCTTGGCCCCGGTGTCCTTGGTGGCCTCCAACGTGAGCGACGTCATCGGCACCTCGTAGACGGTGTACCCGTCGAGCGTGCCGTCGTGCAGCGGGTTGTCGGCGTAGCCCGCCTTGGCCAGCGACCGCTCGTCGAAGTTGTCGACGTTGACGATCAACGTGCCGCCATGGGGGACGTCGTGCATGTTGGCGCGCAGGGCCGCCGGGTTCATCGCCACCAGCACGCTGGGCTCGTCGCCCGGCGTGAGGATGTCGTGATCGGAGATGTTGACCTGGAACGCCGACACGCCGGCCAAGGTGCCTGCGGGGGCCCGGATCTCGGCCGGGAAGTCGGGCAGCGTGGACAGGTCGTTGCCGAACAGGGCGCTGGCGCTGGTGAAGCGATCGCCCGTGAGCTGCATACCGTCCCCGGAGTCCCCCGCAAAGCGGATGACGACGTGATCGAGCTCCTGCAGGGGGTGTTCTGAGGTGTCGGTCACCCGTCCAGCGTAGATCCCCCGAGGTGTTGATCAGGAGTTGGAGGCGTCGAAAATGCTCTGGATCGACTTGTCGAGCGTGGCGTCGAAGTCGGCGTCGCTCTGCTGGGCCGACAGCCCCTCGGTGAGGGCTCGACTGAAGCTGGCGATGACGCCCTTGTTGCGTGAGAGCCGGGCGTTGGCCTCTTCACGGGAGTAGCCGCCAGACAACGCGACCACGCGCACGACGTTGGGGTGGTCGACGAGGTCGGAGTAGAAGTTGTCCTCCTCCGGCAGCGTCAGCTTGAACATGAGGTACTTGTCGCTGGGCCAGCCCTCGAGGCGCTCGAGCAGGGCGGCCTTGAGCTGTGCTTCGGCCTTGGCCTTGTTGGGGCTGTGGATGTCGACCTCGGGCTCGAGGATCGGCACCAGGTCGGCGGCCGCGATCTGATTCCCGACCTCGAACTGCTGGTCGGCAATGGCGGCGATGCCCTTCTCGTTGGCGTCCTTGATGACGGAGCGCATCTTGGTGCCGAAGATCTGCTTCTTGACGGCCTGACCGAGCAGGTCGTCGAGGCCGGGCATCGGCTTCATGACCTGCACGGCGTCGGCCTCGTCGGCCAGCCCCTTGTCGACCTTCAGGATGGGCACGACGTTCTTGACGTCCCACAGGTACGCGGCCGAGTCGCGGCCGTCGATCTGCCGGTTCATCGTGTCCTCGAACAGGATCGCCGCGAGCACGCGGTCGCCGTTGAAACTCGGGCTCTGGATGATGCGGCTCCGCATCTCGTGCATGATCCGCATCATCTCGTCGTCGTTGGAGTACGCATCCTCCCCGACGCCGTAGAGCTTGAGCGCCTTGGGCGTGCTGCCGCCGCTCTGGTCGAGGGCCGCGATGAAGCCGTGACCGCTCTTGACCTTCTCGAACTGCTCCGTGTTCATCTCTGCTCTCCCGTCAGACCTGCGCGTCAGCGTAGATCAGGGGGCAGAGCGGCCGGTCAACCGAGGAGGGCGTCTCCGAGCGACTCGTGGGCCTTGCGCAGCACCGTTTCCACCCGCTTGCGCTGGGTAGCGGGCACGACGGCGTCGGCCACCACCTCGGTGCGGCTCTGCGTGCGCTCGCCGGCGCGGAAGAACCGCCGGCGCCCGCGGCCGACCACCACGACGGGCTGCTCCACGTCGAGCGCCGCCGCGCTGGCGGGCGCCCCGAACCACACCACTGGCACCGTTTCCGTCTTGCCTTCCTCGGGACGGATGGTGACCTCGAGGGCCACCAGGCGGTCGCCCGAGTCGAGCACCTTCTCCACCGCCGGCCGGGACAGCCGCCCCGCCAGCGCCACCACGTTCATCGACATGACGCGTTCCTCCAACTGGATCTGATTCGCCAGAGGGGGAAGCGGCTACGGATAACTCTACGGACAGGGTGAGACATTCAACACAGGGCCTGTGTCTCGCCCTCCGAAGCGCGACAATTCGGCCGTGACGTCACGAGAGTTGCGGCACGTCGACCCCGACCTCCTCCCCGTGCGCGAGCACCGCACGGCCGACCTGCTCATGCGAGCGCACGCCGCCACCTACGTGTTGGTGAACCTCTTCTTGATCGGCGTGTGGGCTGCCACCGGGGCCCACTACTTCTGGCCCATCTGGCCGATCATGGGCTGGGGCCTGGCCGTCGCCATCCAGGGCATGGCCACCTACGGCCTACGCAGGCCCAACTAAGCCAGGTTCTGGGCCCGCTCGGCGGCATCGAAGAAGGAGCGGTCGGCGCTGACGACGCGCCCGAACCACTGGCGCGCCTTGGGAACGTCGCCGGCCCGCTCGTAGAGATCGGCGACGGCGTACCAGAGGCGCAGGTGATGCGGCTTGGGCCGACGCACGTCGAGCTTCGACCGCTCGAGCAGTGCGATGGCGCCCTTCAGGTCGCCCCGGTCGGCCAGGTCACCGGCCATGACGATGCGGCCTTCGGCCACCAGTTCGGCG
>JAFATL010000030.1 GCA_019243975.1 Actinomycetota bacterium
CCAGCCAGCGTGTCGGTGAGGTCGTCGCCGGTAACGACGGCGACCCGGGGACTCACCGCCCGTTGAGGGCGTCGACGTCCCAGCGGCCGCCCAACGACACCACGCCGGCGACCTCGCGCGGGTCACCGGCCTCGACGTCGAAGCGGAAGGCCCGCGTGTGATGGTCGATGATCTTCAGCCCGTTCACGTCGAACAGCGAGGTCGTCACGTCGTAGGTGCCGGGCAGCAAGAGCAGACGGTCGATGGTGAACTCCACCAAGCCTCGCCCGTCGATCTTGTCGGGCACCTGGTCGGCGTCGCGGGTGTTGGGACCGGTGACGTGGATGCCGTCGACCCGGTGCAGGTCCATGCCGAACACCGGCTTGGGGATCGGCTCCTGCGTGTTGTAGTGCAGACGGAAGGTGATCTTGTCGCCGGTGCGCACGCGGGACGTGGGGGTCTGCTTGTAGTCGACCAGCTCGACCCGCTCGATCGCCCCCTCGCCCGAGCCCCAGCGAGTACCACCCTCCTCGGTGACCTGGGAGCGTTCGGAGTGCACCTCGTCGACGTAGTTGTCGACCACCGTCGACGCGTTGCCGATCTCGCGGATGTTGCCCTTGTCGAGCCAGGCCACGTCGTCGCACAGGTTGCGCACGGACTCGAGGGCGTGGGACACGATCACGATCGTCTTGCCCGCGCTCTTGAGGTCGGCGAACTTCTCGTTGCAGCGGCGCTGGAACTGCTCGTCGCCGACCGCCAGCACCTCGTCGACCAGCAGCACGTCGGGGTCGACGTTGATGGCGACCGAGAACCCGAGGCGCACGTACATGCCCGACGAGTAGTTCTTCACCGGCGTGTCGATGAACCGCTGGAGGCCGGCGAACTCGACGATGCCGTCGAACTTGGCGTCGAGCTCACGCTTGCTCAGGCCGAGGATCGAACCGTTGAGGTACACGTTGTCGCGGCCGGACAGTTCGGGGTGGAAGCCCGCACCCAACTCGAGGAGCGCCGACACCTTGCCCTCGACGTCGATGCGGCCCATGTCGGGGCGCAGGATGCGGGCCATGCACTTGAGCAGCGTGCTCTTACCGGAGCCGTTCTCGCCGATGAGGCCGAACGTGCGCCCGGCGGTCACGTCGAGCGACACGTCGTTGAGGGCCCAGAACTCCTCGTAGCGGGCGCGCCCGCCCCGCATGATCGAGACCTTGATGCTGTCGTTGCGCTCGTGGTACAGCCGGTAGCGCTTCGACACGTGGTCGACGACCACCGCCTTGTCCGTCACCTGCTGGTCAGAGCTCCTCTGCCAGGCGAGGCTCGAGGCGGCCGAACACCATGTAGCCGACCGCCAGCACCGCGGCCGTCACGGCCACGAGGTAGAGCATGTCGCCGCCCGACGGGAAGCGCAGGTCGTAGAGGCAGGCTCGGTACGCGTCGACGAAGCGAACCATGGGGTTGAGGCGGTAGAGCGCGAGCACCGGGAGCTCGGCGCCGAAGATGTGGGCGTGGGCCGGCACCACCGAGATCGGGTACACGATCGGCGTGGCATAGAACCACAGCTGCAGCACGATGCCGATGAAGTGCTGCACGTCGCGGAAGTACACGTTGGTCACGCTGAGGGTGAGCCCGACACCGACCACGAAGAGGCTCTGCAACGCGATCAGGAACAGCAGCGGCAGGAGCCACGGCACCACGAAGTTCCCGAAGACCATCAGGGCGACGCACAGCACCGCCATCTCGATGGCGAGCGACACCGTCCACGACGCCACGTTGGCGACGACGAGGATCTCGCGCGGGAAGTACACCTTCTTGATGAGGTTGGCGTTGCCGATGAGGCCGCCCATCGACCCGCTCATGCCGTTGCCGAGGAAGTTCCACGGCAACAGCCCGCACAGCAGGAAGCAGGCGTAGTTGGACAGCCCGCTGGGGCTCGCCTTCGGCACGCCGATCTTCAGGAACACCCGGAAGACCATGGTGAAGATGAGCATCATCGCCAACGGGTTGACGAGCGACCACGACCATCCGAGGACCGATCGCTTGTACTTCCCCCGGAGCTCGCGGAGCGTCAGATTGATCAGGAGCTCCTTCGAAGCTCCCAGTTCGGCGACTCTGCTCATGTCCGGGTCATCCTACGACGGGCGCCGTGTCCGCCCGAAGCTCGTGCGGGCGCGTCAGGGAAGGACGAGCTGCCCGTCGAGCTTGGTGAGACGGATGATCCCGGGCCCGAATGCCCCGAAACCGATCGCCAGCACGCCTGCTCCCGATCCGCTGAACGGACCCGACGCCAGGCGCACGCCGCTGGTGTTGGTGGGGTCGCCGGTGAAGAACTCGCGCTGCAGCGCGCCGCTGCCGTTGAACATGCGCACGTCGGGCCCGCCGCCCGGACCGGGACCGGTGGCGATCCAGTCGGCGCCCGCCGGCGATTTCACGCCAGTCACATAAACGCCACTGGCGAAGCCGGCGTCGTAGGCGTTGAAGCTCGACAGCAACGTGCCGTCCCACCGGAACACGCGGATGTTGGGGCCGCCGCCGGGGCCGGGAGCGGTGACGATCTCGGGCTTGCCGTCTCCGTCGACGTCGGCCACGGCGACGCGCACGCCGCCGGTGAACCGCGGGTCGTAGGCCATGAACGACGAGATGAGGGTGCCGCCCAGTGTCCACACCTTGACGTTCGGGCCGCCGGTGGGTCCCGCGCCCGTGATGATCTCGTCGCCCAAGATGCCGTCGACGTTGCCGGACGCCACGTAGACGCCACCGGTGAAGGCGGCCGGGTAGGCGTAGAACGACGACACGACCGCGCCGTCCTCGGTGAACGCCTTCACGTTGGGACCGCCGCTCGGCCCCGCACCGGTGATGATCTCGTCGTTCCCCAATGCGTCGACGTTGCCGCCCGCCACTCGAACGCCGCCGGTGAAGCCGGCGGGATAGGCGAAGAACGACGAGCGGGGGCTGCCGTCGGGGTTGAACGTGCGCACGTGCGGGCCGCCGCCGCTCTCGGCGCCGGTGACGATGTCGGTCTGGCCGCCGCCGAAGTTGCCGGTGCCGATATAGAGACCGCCCGCGAAACCGGGGTACGGCGTGGCGATGCCCGCCACCGCTTCGGCGTCTTGGCGAACGTGACCCAGCTGGTCGTACAGCATCCCCGGGCACGTCGTCGGGTACCCGTCCTTGTGACCCGAGATGGCGTCGAACTGCACCTGGCGGCCCGCCGGGTAGCTGGGGTTCCCGCCTGAGGTCATCGTCGTCTTGGCGACCGGGTCGACGCCGTCCATCGGCAGCCGCCAACCGAGGAGCGCACCGACGGACTGCACCGCTTCGTTGGACGCGGGCGTGTTGGTGAAGTCACCGATGACGGCGACGCCGGTCGAGCCGGTGTTGAACCCTTCCGTCTGGGCGCCCACCACGGCCCGGGTGATGCCGCCGTCGCGCCCCTCCCAGATGGTGCCGAAGCGGTCGACGAGGAAGTTGTACCCGATGTCGTCCCAGCCGTTGGTGTCCATGTGGTACGCCTGGATCGACTGCAGGATCGACGGCACGTCGGCCGGCGCGTAGTCGTTCGACGTGGCGGTGTGATGGACGAACGCCATCTTCACCGCCGGTGCGTAGTCGGGCGTCTTCTTGGCCGGGCGGGCGCCCCACTCGCCGCGGAAGTGGATAGGCGGCGCCACCGTGTCGGCGGCGGCCTGCGGCGTCGCCATCTTGATCTTCACCTTGGGTCCGGTCTGGCGCACGAGGTGCACCCGCACGTCGTTGGCGCCGGCCGGGGCGTCGATCTGGTACCCGTCGGCGTCGCCCACCCATTCGGGTTCGGTGATGGCGCGGCCGGCGTGGTACTCGGGCGAGGTTCGGTCAGGCCCGTGGCTGGCGTCGGTGTCGAGGGTGTGCCACGGCTGCCATCCGCCCGCGGTGTGCACCCGCACCTGCACCGGGATGGAGTCGGCCCCCGACCAGCTCACACCGATCATGCGGAAGGCCGACTGATCGGCGCGCGTCGTCTGGCCGGGCACGTCGTCCGTGTTCACCTGCATCGAACGCACAGTGGCGAACGCAGGGGTCGGGACGGCGACTGCCAGGGAAGTGACGAGAACGAATCCGCCGAGCGCTGCTAGGGGCCGCGAAAACAACAGGGTCGCAAATCTACCCGGGGTGCACCCACCCTTTGCGCGCGCGCGGCAAAGATGGACACCCGTGCCCCGAGTTCTCACGCGTTCTTTCGCGCTCAGATGGTCCGCGGCCGGCCTCGCCGTCCTTTCCCTGGCCCTGACCGCGCTCGTCTCGACTGCCCCGCCGGCGGTGGCCGGCCCCTCGGTGTTCCACATCGAAGGCGGGGGCTTCGGCCACGGCGTGGGCATGAGCCAGTACGGCGCCCACGGCATGGCCCACAACGGGGCGACGTATCAGCAGATCCTCACCCATTACTTCACCGGCACGGCCGTGCAGGGGCTGCAACAGCCCGACGGTCTGCGCATCTGGATCGCCCTCGACCCCGGGCCCAACCCGGGCACCACGCTCACACCGAGCGGTGACACCCAGTTCCACGTCGACGGCCCGGGCGGGCAGACGGTCGCGTCGGCATCCAGCGGGCAGACAGTGCGCGTCAACGTGGTGAACGGTCAGTTCGTGATCCTGGTCAACAACGCGCAGCAGGGTGGGCCGGTGGGGGGCGGCGGCCACAACCTGTACGCCACCTACAACGGCGCGCCGATGCGCGTCGACAAGACCGGCAACCGCTACAAGTACGGCGACCTCGAGATGTCCATCACGGCCGGCGGCCTCCGCCTGGTCGTCGAGAACATGAACATGCAGCAGTACCTCTACGGCCTCGGCGAGGTCCCGTCCTCGTGGGAGATGGACGCGCTCAAGGCCCAGGCCGTGGCCGGGCGCACCTACGCCAAGGAGAAGATCGACCGCCTCGGTGAGAACCGGTCCGACTGCGGGTGCGGCCTGTTCGGCACCGTGTCCGACCAGAACTACGTCGGGTACGAGAAGGAAGCCGCCACTGCCGGCGACCAGTGGGTGGCCGCCGTCAACCAGACCAACCAGGAGACGGTGACCTACCAGGGCGCCGCCATCCAGGCCTTCTACTCGTCGTCGAGCGGTGGTTACACCGAGAACAGCGAGAACGTCTTCGCCACCGCGCTGCCCTACCTGAAGGGCGTGCCCGACCCCGACGACTCGTACCAGAACCCCAACTTCCACTGGACGCGCGACTACACGCACGACGAGATGCAGCGGTGGCTCGACGCCAACTCGGCGACCAACGTGGGCACGCTCGACGACATCCAGTTCCTCCCGCCGTTCGGCGTGTCGGGCCGCGTGATCAAGGTCGTCAACGACAGCTCGGGCGGCGTGCGCATCACCGGATCGGGTGGCGTGAAGCGCGTCAGCGGCGGCACGTTCCAGGCGGTCGTCAACGCCGGCATGCAGGCCGACGGCATCGGTATCTCACGCGCGCTGCTGTCGACGCTGATGGTCATCGGCGGCTTCGCCGCGTACCCGGTGCAGTTCCTCGGCGGCGTCTACGTGTCGGCCGGCAAGAACTCCGACGGCGGCCGCTGGCTCGTCACGGGCGCGGGTGACGGTGGCGGCCCCCACGTGCGCATGTGGACCACCACCGGCGCGCCGATCGGCGGCGGGTTCTTCGCCTACGACAACCGCTTCGTCGGTGGTGTGCGGGTGGCCGCGTGCGACCTCAACGGCGACGGCACGTCGGAGATCGTGACGGGTGCCGGGCCCGGTGGCGGCCCCCACGTGCGGGTCTTCCTGCAGGACGGCACGCCGGTGGGCGGCGGGTTCTTCGCCTACGACCCGCGCTTCGTCGGCGGTGTCTACGTGGCGTGCGCCGACTTCAACGGCGACGGCAAGGACGAGATCATCACCGGTGTCGGTCCGGGCGGCGGTCCCAACGTGAAGGTGTTCTCCGCCGACGGCACCACGCTGCAGAGCTTCATGGCCTACGACCCCGGCTTCGTCGGCGGCGTCCGCGTGGCCGGCGCCCACCTCGACGGCACGTCCGGCCCCACGTCGATCATCACCGCGCCAGGCCCGGGCGGTGGTCCGCACGTGCGGGTCTTCACCAACGGCCAGCCCGTCGGCGGCGGGTTCTTCGCCTACACCGCGCAGTTCGTCGGCGGGCTCTACGTCGCAGCCGGCGACACCAACGGCGACGGCAAGGACGAGATCATCACCGGCGCCGGCGACACCGGCGGCCCCCACGTGCGGATCATGGACCGCAACGGCAACGACGTGAAACCGCCCTTCTTCGCCTTCAACGCCAACGACCACGGCGCCCGCGTCGCCTTCGGCATGCTCCCCGGCCCCACCGTCGTCGCCGCCGAAGGCAAGGGCTCACCCCCGCTCGTCCGCCTCTTCCCGTTCTAGCCGGCGGACTCGCGCCGAACTGAGTCTTTCGCGCTGCGCGAACCGGACAACGGGCGCGTATCGCGGCAGGAAAGGCTCACTGCGCCGTGACGGGCTCGCGACCGAGGTGGCATCACGACGTGCACTACTTCTCGGTTGGTGGACTACTCGCTCGACTTCACGCTGTTCCATCGGCCTTGCGCGCCGTCAGCCCGGCGCGGACGGCCTGTATCGGACGGGCCCGGCCGAGGGCAGCGGGGTGACGGACGGCGAGACGGGCGACGGTGAATGCCGACAGGGCAAGTGAGGGGGGAGCGAGCAGGCCGGCCCAGCCGCGGTGGCGGGCGACGGTAGCGAGTCGGTTGCGGAGCGAGAGCGACTCGGTGAAGGTCGGCTCTCCGGTGGCGACGCCACGGCGGTGCGTCGCGCGCGCAGTTGGAACGAATGCGAACTCCCAACCGTGGCGGCGGGCACGCCAGCACAGCTCGACGTCGTCCCAGTACACAAACAGCCAGTCCCACCACGGTGACGGGCCGAGGTCGTCGAGCATGGACCGGCGCCACAACGCCGCCGCGCCAGATACACCGAAGGGCGCGTCGCCCACAGATATGGCACCGGCGACCGCTCCCCCGAACCGCTCCCTCGCCGCGTACGCGCGAGTCAGCTCGATGCCGGTGCTGTCGACTGGTCCGCCCGGCCGCACGAGCAGGCCGGTGGCCGCGCCCACCCGGGGAGACGCCTCGAGCGCCGCCACCAACGCGTCGACGTAGCCGGGCTCCAGCACGGCATCGGCGTTGAGGCTCAGCAGATACGGCAGAGAGGTCGCCGCGTACGCCTGGTTCATGGCCGGGGCGTACCCGACGTTGGTGGCGTTGGCGATGACCTCGACGTCGTCGAAGCCGCGGGCAACGTCGGCCGTGCCGTCGGCTGAGGCGTTGTCGATCACGAGGACCCGCCCCACCACATCTCCCTGCGCCCGCAGGGCGGCGACGCACGCGGGAAGGTCGGCGGCCGCGTTGTAGGTGACGATCGCCACGTCGACCACGCCATGGGCCGAGGAGTCAGCCACGGCCGGGCAACCTACCGGCTCAACGCTCCTAGGCTGCGGAGATGATCGTGGCGCTGGCCGGGGGCGTGGGTGCGGCTCGCATGCTGCGCGGGATCCTGGCCGTCGTCCCGCCCGAGCAGGTGACCGCCATCGTCAACACCGGCGACGACGTGGTGCTGCACGGCCTGCACATCAGCCCCGACCTCGACACCGTCACCTACACCCTCGCCAACGCCATCAACCCGGAGACGGGCTGGGGTCTGGTCGACGAGACCTGGCAGGCAATGGCCGCGCTCGACCGCTACGGCGGGCAGACGTGG
>JAFATL010000181.1 GCA_019243975.1 Actinomycetota bacterium
AACATCCACGGCGGCGACATCGCCACCCTCATCACCGCCGGCCTCGCCATCGCCCTCCTCGGCTTCGTGGCCGGCCAGCTGGCGTCGGCGGCCTCGTTCCGGGCCGTCAGCGCTGCCTACCTGGGCGAGCAGCCCGAGTGGCGCGAGTCGCTGCAGTTCGCGTTGCACCGGTTGCGCTCGCTGTTGTGGCTGGCGTTCCTGCACGCAATCGTGCTCTTGGTCGGGTTCGTGCTGTGCGTCATCCCCGGCATCTACCTGTACGGCGCGTTGGCAGTGGCGACACCCGCGCTGCTGTTCGAAGACCTCCGCGGTCGCAAGGCGCTTCGTCGCTCGCGCGAACTCATCAAGACGCGCTGGTGGCCCACCGCCGGCGCGGTCCTCGCCGCCTCGGTGCTCGTGCAGATCGTCACCGCAGCCATCTCGGGCGTCATCGTGGGCGCCGCCGTCGGGACGCACGGGAACCAATTGGTCGGCGACATCCTCACCGTCATCGCCGGCACTGCCAGCGCCATGATCACCACGCCCTTCCTGGCGGCGGTCATCGTCGTCCTCTACTTCGACCTGCGCGTGCGCAAGGAGGGCTTCGACCTCTTCCTGCTCGCCCAGCGCATGGGCGTCGAGCCGCCGGTGGGTGTCGCCCCGGTGTCGTTCATCCCCGAACCGTCTCCGGTCGTGGTCGACGGCGACGAGCCACCGTTCTGGCCGCCGCCGCCGGGGTGGAAGCCGCGCTCGGAGTCGTGAGCCAACCGACGGCGGAGCAGCTCCGCGAGCAGGCCCACCACATCCTGCGCGGCCGCAAGTTCCGGGGGACGCACACGCCGGCGCCGTTCCGCGGTGTCCTGCAGGCGCTGGGCCGGTTCTTCAACCGCATCTTCTCGCCGGTCGGTGGACCGATCGGGCGCTTCTTCGTGCGGGTGTGGGCTGAAACAGTCGGCCGGGTGCTCATCGGCGTCGTCGTCTTGGCGCTGCTGACGCTCATCACGTTTGCCATCGCCCGTCGGCGTTCCGTACGGGCGGTCGGTGGACACGGCCGGCGCGGTAGCGGCCGGCCCGAGGACGCCGATCCCGACGCCCTCGAACGCGAAGCGGACCGGGCCGAGCAGGCGGGCGACTTGGAGCGCGCCCTGCGCTTGCGCTTCGTCGCCGGGCTGGCGCGCCTGCATCGGGCCGGGGCGGTTCGCCTGCCCGAGACCATCACCACGGGCGCGGTCGGCCGCCAACTCGAGTCGCCCGAGTACGACGAGCTGGGCCGCACGTTCGACGCCGTCGCGTACGGCCACCGCCCCGTCACTGCCGAGGATGTCGCCGCTGCGCGCGATGGCTGGCCACGAGTGCTCGCCGGCTCGGGGGCGAAGAAGTGACCACGCTCAACGAGCGATGGCGGGCGTGGTCACCGGCGGCGCGCGTCATCAGCGCCCTGGTCGGCATCGTCGTGGCCGTCAACGTGTTCGCGGCCGTGCTCGACAAGACGATCGGCGGCGGCCCGTCGGGTCCGTCCTCTTCGTCGTATGCAACGTCGAGCGGCGGGCTGGCCGCCTACGCCGACCTCCTCGCCGCCCAGGGCGCCGCCGTGACCCGCCTGCGCAAGCCGCTCGACAAGGAGCGCCTCGACCCGGCGTCGACGCTGGTGCTGTCGGAGTCGAACCTCTCCGCGCTGGAAACGGCGACGCTCGAGGACTTCGTGCGCGGTGGCGGCCGTCTGGTGGTCGCGGGCGCCGAAGCATCGGGGGTCGTGAACTCGCTGGCCGACGCGCGCGTCCGCTGGTCGCCCGACGGCGCCACCGTGCTGCAGGCCGTCGGCAACGCGTCCGAGGTGACGGGTGTGGGCCGGGTGGAAGCGGCGGGCGACGGGAGCTGGGAGTTCGCCACCGACGCGGTGCTCGAGGGCAGCGGCGTCACGGCCGCCTTCGCCACGGACGTCGACCGCGGCCGCGTCGTCGCCATCGCCGACGCGTCCATCCTCGCCAACAAGTTCCTCGACCACGCCGACAACGCCGCGTTCGCCTTCGCGGCGGCGGGCGCGCCGGCGCGGCCGGTGGTGTTCGCTGAGTACGACCACGGCTACGGGCGTTCGACC
>JAFATL010000252.1 GCA_019243975.1 Actinomycetota bacterium
CCGCACCTGGGACGTGCGGCGTCCGTTGGCCAACACCTCGACGTGGCAGTCGATCCGCTCACCGATCTCGGCCGTGCCGACGAACTGCGTGGTTGCCCACAGCGTGTCCCGAGCGGTCTCGGCCTCGAGCGCCGCCACCGTGACAGCGATACCCGTGCCGCCGTAGAGCTTCCCGTCCATGCGGCTCAGCGGTGGGGTCAGCTCGAACGACCAGTGCCCCTCGCTTCCACGCTCGAGGCCCAGCCATGCGAGGTCGTACCCGTCGGTCATGACCCCATCTTCGTTAATGGCCCCGCCTCTCGGCCAACTTGCGCAGCACCGCATCCAGGTCAGGCCAGGGAGGACCGTCGCCCAGGATTTGTTGCACGCAGCGGGCGAACAGCCACTGCTCAACCCGCGCCGCGTCGAGGCCGGCCAGATCGGCGACGTGGCTGAGCAGGCCGATGGGGTCGGCCCGCAGCGAGGCGTTGCAGTTGAGGAGGTGTTGCAGAACGTCGTAGTGCCGGTCGCCGACGTACGGCTTCGGATCGATGAGGAGCCACGGCCGGCGTTGGGCCGCCAGCACGTTGCCGGCGTGCAGGTCGGTGAACAGCAGGACGTCGGTCGACGCCGGTTGCGCGAGCTCGCGGAACAGCGACAACCCGTCACGGGCGAGCCCGGCGTCGAGTCGGCTCGGATCGGCGGCCAGCCGTGCCTCGGCGCTGCCGACCCACTGATCGACCATCTCGGCTAAAGGCCGAAACGGGTGGCCGGGCCGCAGGTCGACAGCCCACACCGCCTGCAGCAGATGGATGATGGTGACGTGCTGCTCGGCCTCGGGTCGCGTGCGCAGCTCGTGCCCGGGGCGGCACCGCTCCAGCAACATCACCGTGGTGTCGTCGCTCAGGTGCTCGAACTCGTACACCTCGACGCCCCCGTAACCATCGAGGGCGGCCAACCCTTCGGCCTCGTGCATCGACTCGGTGTGGCGCCACGCCACCTTCAACACGGCGTCGCGCCCCTCTGCGTCGACGGCAGGCGCCACCCAAGAGCAGTTGCCGCCCGGTTCGAACGGATCACCCAGTCGCAGTCCCCATCGATCGCAGAGGCCTGCGACCCGCTCCGGCAGCGCATCGAGCCACGCAACCCACGCCGGTCCGCCCCCGTCAGTGGACGCCTGCAGATACCTCGGGATGTGCAGCGGCGCGGCCACGTTGCGAGACCGCCGTCAATCGCCTGCGGGCGGCGCGGCGAGGAAACCCTCGATGGCAGGAGCGATGGCAGCGGCCAACTCGTCGGACGAGAGCGAGGACCGACGCAGCGTCTTGAGGTACGCGTGGCCCACCGAGTGCCAGCCGAAGATCATGGACGCCAACAACACCGTTCGGACGTCGGCGTCGGCGCCGGGGAAGTGCTGCCGGAGCTCTTTCGCCACGGCGGTGAGGATGGGCATCGAGGGCTGCAGCCGGCGCACGTCGTATCCGTCCAAGTTGGCCTGCACGAACACGCGGATGTACTGCACGACGTCGGGCTCGAACCGCAGCATCTGCGTGACGATGCCCGCGGGGTCGCTGGGAAAGTGCTCGGGCCCCGGTCGCACTGCCAGCACTCGTGCGAGGAGGTCCTCCTTCGAGCCGATGTAGCGATGAATCAGGCCGAGGTTCACGTTCGCCTCGGTGGCGACATCGCGCAGCGACACGGCGGCCGGCCCTCGGTCAGCGAACAATCTCGCTGCGGCCTCGACGACCGCCTCGATCACCGCGTCCCGGCCATGGGGGCGATCGGCTGGCACGAGCCCACGATACGCCTTGACGTAGACGACCGTCTACCATATGTTTTAGACAGTCGTCTACTCCCGGAGATCGGCGGCTCGACCGGGGCGCTGACAAGGAGCAGGCGTGCATTTGAGTGGGGCGGCGCGCGTCGCCGACGTAGTGCAGATCGCCATGGCGGGGATGGTGGTTCCGATCGCGATCGGAGATCTGTTCGGCTGGTGGCGCCGCGAGAACGAGGACTCGGCGCGCCCGTCGTTGATCGGCTTGCTCGTGGCGTCGGGCGCAGTGCTCACCGCCAATGCCGTCGTAATGCGGTCGACGGGCCGTGTCCTCGAGACGGCGCTGTTTCTCCGTGCGGTCGGGTTGTCAGCGCTCGCCATCGCCGTCGTCGTGGTGGCGTCGCACATCGGCGGTCGGCACACGCCGCGCGTGCTCGGCGTGTTGGTCGTCGGCTTGGCCGGGGCGCGCGTCGCGCTCTGGGTCGGGACCGACGTGCTCTACGCGCATCGGCTCGACCACGGGTTTCCGCAGTACGGACCGTGGCTACCCGCACTGAACGGCGTGTTGCTGATCCTTGCCTTCGGCTACCTCGCCCTCGTCGGGGGCAAGGGCGGCGATCCGGTCGAACGGGTGGGCGTGCTCCTCGGCGTGGGCGGCACCGCCATCGTTGCGGCCACCTCACTCGTCGTCCCCAGCCGAGCGTGGGCCGAGCTCCTCAGCGGCTACCTCGTCGTGCCAGTTCTCGTGGCGTTGTACGTCACGGTGGCCGCCCGGCTCACGCATCTCCGTCGGATCGAGCGACTCTTCAGCGAGCGGCAGGCATCCATTGCCGCGTTGTGGCGGGACGCCCTGATCCTCCCG
>JAFATL010000297.1 GCA_019243975.1 Actinomycetota bacterium
TCGTTGATGCGGCCCCGAGATCACCGGCCCGGTGATGGGGTGGTCGGTCAGCTGCAACGTGGCCGCCCGCTCGCCCGCGGGGCCGCGCACGATCGCGGTCACGTCGTTCACCCCGACGCGCAGCCCGTCCACCACGCCGCCCAGCACCCCAGGGCCGGCAGGGGAGAACGCGCCGCTCACGTCCGTGCCGTTCCGCTCGACCCGCACGGTGTCGCCCGCTTGGACACCTCGCACCTCGACCCGCGCCGACTCACCCGTCACCGTCGCCGGCAAGCTCGACACCACCGCCAGCTCGATCTGCCCGGGCGCCAGCGTCGGCGTCCCCCCGAACCACGACGCCGGCACCGTGATCCCGCCGCCCCCAGCCGAACTCGCCACACCTGACCGCGTAGTCGCGGTCAAGTGTGGCGAGTTCGCTGAAAACGGGGCGGACCGCGAGGCGGGGACGCCCGCGGCCAGCAGCGCCACGACACCCATGAGCAGCCCCAGCCTCCGCATCTCCTAAGAATTCGCTGCGTCCGGGCCCGTCTCCCGTGCTGAAATTCTCAAATGCTCACGATGGTCGACCTGGAGGCGGGTCTCGATCACCTGCGGGCGGCGCCCGCCGACGGGGGCACCGTCGACATGATCGTGCGCCGTCCCGCCAATGGGGCGCGGGAGATCCTCGACGAGGCCACCCTCGACCTCACCGTCGGCCTGGTCGGCGACAACTGGAAGGACCGGCCGTCGCGGTCGAGCGCCGATGGCAAGCCGCACCCCGACAAGCAGCTGACCGTGATGAACGCGCGCTGCGCAGCGCTGCTCGCCGGTGGCGACCGCGAGCGCATGGCCCTGGCCGGCGACCAGCTCTACCTCGACCTCGACATCGGCTTCGACAACCTGCCCGCGGGCACACGCCTTGCGATCGGTACGGCCGTGATCGAGATCACCGAGCCGCCGCACACCGGGTGCGTGAAGTTCCGCAAGCAGTTCGGCGTCGAGGCGGTGCGGTTCGTCAACTCGAAGGAGGGCAAGGCCCGGCGCCTGCGGGGCGCCAACGCCAAGGTCGTGCAGCCGGGCGTCGTCCGTCAGGGCGACGTGATCAGCGTGCTCCGCTCTGACGCTCGAGAAAGTCGCGCAGCGGCCGGTTGACCTCGGCCGGGTGGCTGAGGTTGCTGGCATGGCCCGACCCGCAGATCCGCACCAGCTCCTCGCAGTTCGGTAGCTCCTTCGAGAGCACCTCCGCCTTCTCCATCGGGATGGCGGCGTCGTTCTCGCCGTGGAACACGATGGCGGGGCAGGTGATCTCGCCCAGCCGGGGCGTCACGTCGTCGCGGCGGGCCAGCGCCTCGAACGGCAGCGCCAGGTTCTCCTTGGGCGACGCCTGCCACTTGGCGATCCACCCACTGTGGTCGTAGCCCGGGCTCATGATGATGCTGGCGATGGTCTCGGCCAGCGTGTCGGACGGACCGCTCGTCACCCACTCGTTGGCGAGTGCTTCATAGGCGGGCAGCACCTCGGGGTTCTCGGGGCCGGCCTGCGTGTCGATGAGGCCGAGACCGAGCACGCGGTCGGGCGCGCGCAACGCGGCTCGCAGCGAGATGAACCCGCCCTGCGACATGCCCACGAAGAACGCCTTCTCGATGCCGAGGTGGGTGAGCAGCGCGAGGGCGTCGTCGGCCGAGTCCCAGTACGTGAACGGCGCGGTGGCGGCGCCCGTCTGGCCGAAGCCCCGCTCGTCCCAGGTGATGCAGCGGAACTCACCCTCGAGGGCGTTGACCTGGTACTCGAACATCGAGCCGTCGAGCAGGAAGCCGTGGCAGAAGATCACCGCCGGCTCGGGCCCGCCGGTGTCCTCGTAGTAGAGGTGCTGACCGTTGACGTCGGCGAAGGGCATGCCGGGTGCCTCCCCTGGTTCTGTGCGTTCGACGGGTTGACTGGTTGAACTGCGAAGTCGAAACCCGGGTGCACCGTTGAACCCGGCACGTGCTGGTCAAAGGCTACCCCCGCCGGGCGGGGCGTGTACCGGCGCGTGACAGGCTGGGGGATGACTCGGGCGAGCCAGGGCAAGCGGCTGATCCTGTGGGACATCGACGGCACCTTGCTGCGGGGCGGCAGCGTGGCCGGTACCGCCTTCGCGGCGGCGGTGGAGACGGTCGTGGGCAAGCCGGCGGCCGACCACGGCGTGCCGTTCGGGGGCAAGACCGACCCGCAGATCGTGCGCGAGATCCTCGCCGTGCTCGACCTGCACGACCAGGTCGACCTGCACGCGGCCAGCATCATCGCCGAGCTCGAGCGGGGCCTCGCCGCGGGCCGTGACCAGATGCGGGCGGAGGGTTTCGTGCTGCCGGGCGTGCCCGAGCTGTTGGAGGCGCTGCGCGACGCGGGCGCCATCCAGACGGTGCTCACCGGCAACACCGCCGCCAACGCCGCCGTGAAGATCGACGCCTTCGAACTACGGCCGTGGCTCGACCTCGAAGTGGGTGCGTTCGGCAGCGACAACCCGGACCGGAACCAGCTGGTGCCGCTTGCCCTCGAGCGGGCGACGGCGCGCTACGGCGCCGTCGATCGGCGCCACACCTGGGTCATCGGCGACACGCCGTTCGACGCCGCCTGCGCGCAGGCCGGCGGCGTGCGTTGTCTGCTCGTCGCCACCGGCCACTCGCCCCGTGCGGACCTCGACGCGGCCGGCGCCGACCGCGTGCTCGACGACCTCAGCGCCACCGCCGACGTCGTCGAGTACCTCACGGCCGACTGAGTACGCACGCCTGCCCAGTAGGATCGAGCGGGTGACGACGGCGCGCCGCTGTTTGGCGGCCCTGACGCTCGTGGCCATCGGCATGGCGCTGGCCGCCCGTGTCGCCGGGCCCACCGCCGAGCACGTGCCGGCCATGAGCAGCCCGACGTCGGGCCAGGCGGATCGGTCGGTTGTCGCCGACAGCCTCCTGGCGTCGCTGCCGGCCGACCACGCCACCGTCCGCCACTCCACCAAGGACGCCGGGCCTGGCGTCGTGTTGTTGTTCGCCGCCCTCGGTATTGCCGTCCTGGTGGTGGCCCGCCGGCCGCGCTGGTTCGGCGGGATCGACCACGTCAGCGCATCCGCGGTCGTCCGCCTTCGCTTCTCGCGACCGCTGCGCGCACCGCCGCACCTCCTGTTCGGCTGACCGACCGTCCGACCGGGCGGTCGGACTCGGAGCGCGCCGCCGCTCGGCGCGCCGCACGAACAGGAGATGGATGTGAGTCCCGACCTTGCAATGCTCGATCGCCCGCGAGGCGCGCGGCGGCA
>JAFATL010000405.1 GCA_019243975.1 Actinomycetota bacterium
CGTCGAACCGGCCCGCGTTGATGGCGGTGATCAGGCCGTCGAAGGTCGAGTTGGTGAACTGGAACTTCACGCCCAACTTGGTGCCGAGGGCGTCGGCCATGTCGACGTCCATGCCCTGCGCCTCCTGGGTACCCTCCTTGAAGAACTCGTTCGGCGCGTACGCCACGTCGGAACCGACCTTGATCACGCCGGCGTTGGCGATGGCCGTAGGCAGCTTGGACTTGAGCGAGCCGGCGCCCGCCGTCGAGGGCCGGGAGGTCGTGGTGCCCTTCGGCGTGATGGCACCGCCGTTGTCGTTGCTGCCGCACGCGGCGGCGAACAACCCGACGACAGCGATCACGGCGACGACGCTGAGGCGCTTCATGCACTCTCCTCGAAGAGACTGAGTTGGGGGTTGGGGCGGGGCAGGCTCCACGGCAGGTGGTCCATGAACACCCACGTGCGCCGGTGGATCGAGGTGGGTCCCCACGCCTTCAGCGCCATCTTGTGGCGCGGGCACGGGTAGCCCTTGTTGAGGTCGAAGTCGTAGCCCGGGAAGTGCTGGGCCTCGTCGCGCATGATGCGGTCGCGCGTCACCTTGGCCAACACCGACGCCGCCGCGATCGACAGGCACTTGGCGTCGCCCTTCACGATGCGGCGCGTGTTGCCGCCGCCGACGAAGTCCCACTTGCCGTCGATCAGCACCTGGTCGGGCTTGACGCCCAGGCCTTCGATGGCCCGCTTGGCGGCGAGACGCTGCGCGGCGGACATGCCGAGCAGGTCGCACTCCACCTGCGACGCGTGACCGACCGACCACGCCACGCACCACGACGCGATGCGGTCGAACAGTTGCTCGCGCGCCTTCTCGGTGAGCATCTTCGAGTCGCGCACCTTGTACACACGCTTGTCGCGGGGCAGCACGGCGGCGCCGATGGTGAGCGGGCCCGCCCACGCGCCCCGGCCCACCTCGTCGACGCCGACGATGACGTCGTGCCCGGCGTCCCACAGGGAGCGCTCCACCGACAGCGACGGGACGACCTGCCGGGCCATGGCCGGCACCCTACTCAGCCGAACCGGACGGACGGAACACCCTCTTCGACGCGACCGACGGCGACGAAGCCGGCCGGGGCCAGGTTTTCCACAGCTTCGGGCGCCACCGCCGCCAGCAACCCACCCGACGTCTGGGGGTCGTAGGCCAGGGCCTCGAGGGCGGCCGACGCCGACGACTCCACCCGTCCCTCCAGGTGAGACCGGTTGCGGGCGTCGCCGCCGGTGCGCACGCCCGCCTCGGCGGCCTCGAGGGCGCCCTTATAGAGAGGAAGCGCGCCGGCATCGAGGCAAAGGGCGGCGCCGCTCCGTTCGGCCATCTCCCACGCGTGGCCGAACAGGCCGAAGCCGGTCACGTCGGTGACGGCGTGGGGCTCGAGGCCGTCACCCAGGGCAGCCAGCGCCTCGGCCGCGCCCCGGTTGAGCTGGCGCATGCGGGTGATGGCGCTGGCCTTGTCGGCCTCGGCCCCGCCGGCCAGCAGGATGCCCGTGCCGATGGGCTTCGACAGGACCAGCACGTCGCCCGCGCGCGCCCCCGCCTTGGTCCACACCCGGTCGGGATGGACGAGGCCCTGCACCGCCAACCCGAAGATCGGCTCCTCCGACCGAATGGTGTGGCCGCCGGCCACGACGCCACCCGCCTCGGCGACGACGGCAGCCGCGGCGCTGAGGATGGCGGCCACCGCCTCGGGCGGCATGCGCTCGGGGAAGGCAGAGATGTTGAGGGCCAGCACAACGCGGCCGCCCATGGCGAAGACGTCCGAGCAGGCGTTGGCGGCGGCGATGGCACCGAAGTCGGCGGGGTCGTCGACCAGGGGCGGGAAGAAGTCGGTGGTCGAGACGAGTGCGGCGTCGTCGGAGAGGCGGTAGACGGCGGCATCGTCGAACGGCGCCAGCCCCACCAGCAGCGACGCGTCGCCCGTGGCCGCCAGTTCCCGGACGAGGGCGCTGAGGGGCGCCGCTCCCCACTTGGCCGCGCACCCCCCGCACGACGTCCACTCGGTCAGCCTGATGTCGGTCGTGGTCATCGCCTCCCATGATCGCGCGGCATTGCGTGGCCGAATTGGGCAAGATGGGAGAGATGAACGCCGAAGCCACCGGCGACCCGATCGCACCGGGCACCCGCGTCGACGTTCGTTCGCGGTTCGACGCCCGCTGGGCCCACGGCTTCGAGATCGCCGAGGCGTGCCCCGAGGGCTACAAGATCAAGCGGCTGTCCGACGGCGCCCTGCTGCCGACCCAGTTCGCCGTCGACGAGGTGCGCATCGAGCGCCGCAAGCGCGGCACCTGGTGGTATTGAGATAACTGCTGGCTAGCCGGCGCGCATGGCGGCGATGAAGTCGTCGATCGGCATCGCCGTCAACGTCGTGCTCTTGAGCGTGCCCCGTGCGGCCAGCGACATGGCCACCTTGGCCATCGCCTTCTCGTCGGGCGCTTCGAGGATGTTGCAGAAGTCGTAGTTCCCGATCACCGCCCACTGGTGCAGGACGGTGACGCCCATGGCCTCGACCTCCCGGTTGACCGCCCGCAGGCGCTCGGGGTTGTCGCGGAGGGTGGCGGCGCCTTCGGGGCCGAGCGTCGACAGCATGATGAAGGTCGGCATGGGCCGAGCCTACGGCTCGACCCGGGCGATGGTGGTCTCCTCCCCGTCGTCGGGCGCCGTCGCCAGGAAGGCGTCGATGGCCTCTCGGGCCACCTCCCGGGCGGTGAGTCGCCAGCCC
>JAFATL010000412.1 GCA_019243975.1 Actinomycetota bacterium
AGAAGCACGGCGTGCAGGCCGACATCCGCCTGTCCTACGGCGCCACCGAAGCCAAGGTGCCCGACATCGTCGACGTGGTCGTCGAGATCACCGAAACGGGTTCGGCGCTACGCGCCGCCGGCCTCAAGATCGTCGACACCATCCTCGTTTCGTTCACCGAGCTCATCGCCAACCCCGAGGCGTACGACCAGCCCGACAAGCGGCACGCCATGAACCAGATCCTCACCCTGTTGCAAGGGAGCATGGAGGCGCGAGGCAAGGTGCTGGTGAAGCTCAACGTGGGGTCCGACGATCTTGACAAGGTCATCGAGCTGCTGCCGGCGATGAAGTCGCCGACGGTGTCGAAGCTGTTCGGCGACGACGGCTATGCCGTCGAGGCGGTCGTGTCGAAGGCGACCATCAACACGCTCATCCCGGCGCTGAAAGACCACGGCGCGTCCGACATCATCGAGCTCCCGATTTCGAAGATCGTGCATTGAGGGGCAGGGTCGTCGAGTTCGACGACGCCAGGGGGTTCGGCGCGGTCGAAGGTGACGACGGCAAGCGGCTCTTCTTCCACTGCACCGCCATCGCCGACGGGTCGCGCACCATCGCGGTGGGCGCCGAGGTCGACTACGACGTGACCGCCGGCCACCAGGGCCGGTGGGAGGCGAAGCGCCTCAGCCCTCCGGAGCCGCGCCCTTGAGCTGTACGAATGCGAGCCGCAGCTGGGCCAGCCCGTCCTGCAGGTGGTGCTCGGCGTCGCCCAGGCGGCCGGCCAGGGTGGTGACGATGGCGCCCAGGGCGTCGATGGCGACTTGGGCCTCTTCCAGCTGGGGCGGGTCGAGCGACAGGTGAAGGGCCGCCAGCTCGAACAGGCCGTAGGCGTGGTTGGCCACGACCGCAGCCGCCGGTGTGCGCGCCAGCTGGTCGCGCAGCTCGGCCATGCGGGCGGCCATCTCCGCCTCGGTGAGCTCCTCGTCTCCCCCGAGGTCAGCCACGTCGGCGCCGGGCTCCGCCGCGGGCTGAGCGGGCTCCCTCTCGACCGGACGTTCCCCGCCAGGTGTCCACAACGAGCTCATGCTGATACCCTAAACGCCAAATTGAAGACGGAAAGCGGGATGCAGTCGGTCCCCACCCGGCCACTGAAGTCGACGTGCGTCCGGGTCGAATGGCCGCCAGGCTGGCGGGCGTTGCTTTCCGACGCCCGCCGTTTCGCGTTCCGCCTGAGATTTCACCAACCAAGGAGCTGATGCCGCATCGCCGCTGCCCCCACAACGAATGAGCCCCGGATCAACGATCGCATACGGGCCCGCGAGGTTCGCCTGGTCGACGCCGACGGCAAGCAGTTGGGGATCAAACCCCTGCCCGAGGCGCTGCACATCGCACGCGAGTCCGACCTCGACCTGGTCGAGGTGGCCCCGCTGGCCAACCCGCCCGTGTGCCGGATCATGGACTACGGCAAGTTCAAGTTCGACGCCGCGCAGCGGGCCAAGGAGTCCCGCCGCAAGAGCACCAACGTGAGCATCAAGGAGATGAAGTACCGGCCCAAGATCGGGCAAGGCGACTTCGACACCAAGACGCGCAAGGTGCTGGGCTTCTTGAACGACGGCCACAAGGTCAAGATCACGATCATGTTCAGGGGCCGGGAGATGAGCCATCCCGATCTTGGGAAGCAGATCCTCGACCGGGTCGCCGAGAAGGTGTCGGCGGCCGGACGGGTCGAGTCCGCACCCAAGCTCGACGGCCGCAACATGGTCATGGTTCTGGGGCCCGACAAGCGAGCACAGCAGGCAGCCCACGCGGCGGCCGGGGATCAGGCCCCGCCCGCCCCAGGCGAGGAACCAGAAGTACCCGAGGAACCGGAAGCACCGGAGGAGACCGCATAGATGCCCAAGATGAAGACCGACTCAGGCGCCAAGAAGCGCTTCAAGATCACGGGCAGCGGCAAGATCCTGCGGCGCAAGGCGTTCAAGAACCACCTGCTCGAGAAGAAGTCGCCGACCCGGAAGAACCGGCTGTCCCAGGAGCCCCAGGTGTCGCCCGCCGACCTGAAGCAGGTCAAGCGCCTGCTCGGTCGCTAGTTCTCACCTCCGTCCCCGAAAGGAGCCACGATGGCCAGGGTCAAGCGCGCCGTCCACGGCAAGAAGCACCGCCGCGCCATTCTCGAACAGGCGCAGGGTTACTACGGCAACAAGAGCCGCAGCTACCGCGCCGCCAACGAGCAGGTCATGCACTCGCTGCAGTACGCGTACCGCGACCGGCGGGCGCGCAAGGGCGACTTCCGCCAGCTGTGGATCCAGCGGATCAACGCGGCCGCTCGCCAGCACGGCATGAGCTACAGCGCCTTCATCGCCGGCCTGCGCCGGGCCGAGGTCGACGTCGACCGCAAGGTGCTGGCCGACCTGGCCGTCACCGACCCGTCCGCGTTCGGCGCCCTGGTGGCAGTGGCGTCCAAGGCCGGCGATACCTCCGCAGGCGGTTCCAGCGATGGGGCGGCTGCCGACGGGTGATCCCGCCGGGCTGAGCTTCCGGCACCAGCGGGTGCAGCGCGTCCGCCGGTTGCTGCGATCGCACAGTGCCCGCCAGGCCGAGCGCGCCTTCGTCCTCGAGGGCGAGAAGTTGCTGGCCGAGGCAGTGAACGCCGGTGTTTCCGTCGAGTCGGTGTACCTGGCGCCGGGCGCGGCCGTGCCCGACGAGCTGTTGGGGCGGGCGGCCCGGGTCTTCGACCTGGCGCCCGGCGTGATGGAACGAGTGGCCGACACGGTCACGCCCCAGCCGGTGCTGTCCGTGGTGCCGTACGTCGACGTCGGTCC
>JAFATL010000427.1 GCA_019243975.1 Actinomycetota bacterium
CCCAGCCGGCGACGCAGCTCGTCGGCGTCGACCCCTTCCTCCACGGCGTTGGACGCGTAGCTGTGACGGAGGAGGAGCGTCGCCGTACCCCGCCGGGCCGCCCCCGGCACGCCGGCCCGCTCGAAGAAGCGGCGCACGAGGTACTGCGCCTGATGGCGAGCCAGAGCCCGACCGTCGTGGTCGACCAGCAGCGGCGCGCCGGGGTCGGCTACGTCGTCGTGTGGGAAATGGCGCTTCCTCGAATCGAGGTAGAGGCTGATCACCTGACGCAGGTCGTCGTCGATGGGTACGACGCGCGCCTGGCCCATGGCGTCGACGATGGAGACCGACGCCGGGGCCGCGAGCTCGACCGACCCGGTTCGCAGGCCGTCGAGCTCGCCCAGTCGGGCGCCCGTGCCCAGCAGGAGGCCGAGGAGCGCGGCATCGCGCTCGGGCCACGGGTGGCGGCTGCGGGGGTCGACGGAGGCGGCGATGGCTTGCAGCTGCCACGTGCTCACCGGCACGGCGGTACGGGCGCTTGCACTCGGCGCCTCGGGACGTTCGACCGATGCCATGGGCGACTCGGGCCGCAAGCCGGCGGCCACCAGGTCACCCCAGAAGGCGTTCCACGCGCTCCACGCCCGTCGCACTGACGACGGTCGGTGCGTCGTGGTCCAGACGTCGAAACCCTGCACGAACGCGTGGGCGTCGAGGTCGGAGGCGAGATGGTGGCGAGGCTGCCCTCCGGCCGGCGGGAACACGTGCGCGAGCACGCCTTCGATGTCGCGCCGGTAGGCCGCCACCGTGTTGGGCCGGGCCCCGGCATCCGCCCGCCGCTGCAGGAAGTCGTCGAGGGCGGCCCCAATCGTCGCTTCGGTACCCCCTGTACCGCCGTTCGGCGCAGTGGTATCGTGACGATTAATCTGCATAACTCTGGATACGAATTCTACATAATGACCTCAGTCGAGTCCAGACACACCGCACCGATCGTCACCATCACGGCCGCCGCCCATGCGTTGGCGGAGCCTGGCGGCGTGCCCGCGCTGCTGGAGCGGGTCGTTGCGCTGGCCGTGGCAACCGTGGGCTGCGACGGCGCGGCCATCACCCTCACTCCCGGCGAGACCCCCGTGATCTCGGTGGCCACCTCGGACGGGGCGACCACGGCCCGGTCCCTGCTCGAGCTCCCGCTGTCTGTGGCCCACGCCGACGGGACGACCGACGGCGCCCTCACCTTCTACGCCGACGCCGCCGACGCGTTCGGGCACAACGAGCGACTCCTCGCCGAGGCCTACGCGGCGGTGGCGACGCTGGCCGTGAGCGCGGCGTTGGCCCATCTCAAGGCCGGGGTGCACGAGGAGCAGCTGCGCGAAGCGATCGAGTCACGCGACGTCATCGGACAGGCCAAGGGGATTCTGATGGCGCGCGAGAAGTGCACGGCCGATGAGGCCTTCGAGATCCTGCGCCGGGCGTCGCAGCGGGAGAACGTCAAGCTGCGCGACATCGCAGCGCGCGTGGCCCAGCACGTCACCTGATCGTCCTCGTCCGCGCCTAAGCCGCGCTCACCACCTGGTTCCGTCCCGCCGCCTTGGCGCGGTACAGCGCGACGTCGGCCAAGCCGATGAGCCCGTCGGCGTCTTCTCCGGCAATCGTTGCGCACCCCACGCTGACCGTGACCACGCACGTCTGGTCGGGTCCGATCGAGAAGGGCCGCCCGGCAATGCTGGCCCGGACGCGTTCGCCCAGCGCGGTGGCACCGTCCGCCGACGTCATGGGCGCGATCACCAGGAACTCCTCGCCGCCCCAGCGGGCCGGGATGTCCTCGGTGCGCAGGGTCGGGCTGAGGCGCGCCGCGAACTCACGCAACGCGATGTCGCCGCCGGCATGGCCGTAGGTGTCGTTGATCGACTTGAAGTGGTCGATGTCGAACATCAGCACCGACAGGTCGAGACCGTGCCGGCGCGCCGAGCTCACGTGGCGAACGAGGTGTTCGGCTGCGTGGCGCCGGTTGTACAAGCCCGTCAACGCGTCGGTGCGGCTGACCGTCTCCAACTCGGCATTGCGATCGCGAAGCTCGTCCTGCAGGCGCTTCACCCGCACGGCCGAGTTGACGCGGGCGATCAGCTCGGGCGGCTCGAACGGCTTCTTCAGGTAGTCGTGGGCGCCCAGCTCGATACCGGTCACGATGTCGTCGGTGCCGGTGCGCCCGGTGAGGAACACGACCGGGATGTCCGCCATGTCGTCGTCGGCCTTCATCAGGCGCAGCACCTCGTGCCCGTCCCGCGCCGGCATCTCGATGTCGAGCAGGGCGGCGTCGGGATGATGGGTGCGGCACGCTTCCAACGCGGCGTTGCCGTCGTCTGCCTCGATCACTTCGTAGCCATGGTCCTCGAGGTGCTGGCGCACGATGGCGCGCATCACCAACGAGTCCTCGGCGATGACGATGCGGGCGCGCGGCACGCGGCTCACGAGGCCCCCAACGGCGCGCCCACGCGGGCGGGGTCGACGAGCAGCACCATCACGCCGGCCAGGTTGACCACGCCGGTGACGAGACCGCCGTTCTGACCCGCGGGTGCAGGCCCGACGTCGGCGTCGTCGACGTTCACGACGCCGGCCACCTCTTCCACCAGCAACCCGAACGGGCCGGTCCCGGCGTCGAGCACGAGGACGTGGTCGCGACCCGGGCCGAGCGTCGACACGACGGTCAGCGGTTCGTCGTCGCGCTGCAGGAGGCCGGCCACGCCGGCGGCGGACGCCGGCAGCGGCACCATGCCGGAGCTGGTGCGAACCTCACGCGTGTGCTCGACGGGCACGGCGTAGTCACCGTCGCCGGTGCGGAAGCGCACCAGGCTCCTCATGCCGACGCGCCCAACTTGGCGTCGAGCAACCGCACGAGCTCGTCCACGTGATAGCCCTCGAGCACGGCCTCGACGGCAGCGGTGCCAGAGCGGTCGAGGCCGGCCCGGGCGGCGCCGAACGCCCGGCGCGCCGACGCCGCTTCGCCCGCCGCTTCGAGGGCCAGGCCCAGATGCAGGTGCGCCACCGGCTGGTCGGGGTCGATGTACGCCGCCTTGCGGAACGTCGCCACCGCCAACGGGTAGTCCGCCTCGTTCATGGCCGCCTCCCCCGCCGCCAACAGCTCCTGCACCCCTCCCCCTTCGACTTTTGGCCCGTCAGGTGCGCTATCCGCACCTGTGCGGCCAAAAGTCACATGGGGGCGATCGGGCCGGG
>JAFATL010000548.1 GCA_019243975.1 Actinomycetota bacterium
TGCGCCATCCGCGACGCGTCGGTGTTCGCACACGCGGCGACGCGGGCCGGGCTGCACCCGACCCGCGTCCCCGACGTGATCTCGCTCTGACCCAGACGGGTCAGCTCTTGACGAAGCCCTCGGACTTCAGCCAGCTGTGGGCGACGGTCTCGGGATCTTCCTTGTCGACGTCGGCCCGCTTATCGAGCGCCGCCAGCTCCGACGTGCTCATGGCTGCCGACACCTTGTTGAGCGTCGTCTTGATCTCGTCGTTGAGCGCCTTGGTGCGGATCACCGGGGTGAGGTTGTCGGCCAGCTGCAGGTGCTTGTCGTCCTGCAGGATCACGAAGCCGTCCTGGTCGACGGTGCCGTCGGTGGTGCCGAGCTCGGCCACGTCGACGTTGCCGTTCTTGAGCGCGGTCTTGACCTCGGGACTGTCGAACTTGAACGGCAGCAGTTCCTTGAACGTGATGCCGTACACGCTCTTGAGCCCGAGTGCGCAGTACGGGCGCTGCGCGCATTCGGCCGGGGCGCCCAGCTTGAGCTGCCCCGCAACCGCGGCCAGATCCGACAGCTTGGTCAGGTGGTACTTGTCGGCGGTCGCCTTGGTGACGGCGAACGCGTTTGCGTCGATGGCCGGCGACGCCTCCAGGGCGGTCAGCCCGGCGCTGCCGATCTGGGCGTTGAGCTTGTCGACGGTCTCCTTGGCGTCGGCCGTCGCCAGGCCCGTCCCCTTGTCGACGTACTCGAGCAATGTGGCCGCGTAGTCGGGGAACAGGTCGATGTTCCCCCCGGTGGCCGCCGGGTAGTACACCTCGCGCGCGCCGAGGTTGTACTTGCGGTTGACCTTGTACCCCTTGGCCTCCAGGGCGCCGGCGTAGGCCTCGGCCATGATCGTGCTCTCGGAGAAGTTGGCGGAGCCGATCGTGAGCGTCGTCTTGGTGCTCGTCGACGATGACGGCGACGAGGACTTCTTCGACGAGCCGCACGCGCCGGCGACCAGCGCCAGCGCGACAGTGCTCACGACCACGTACCGGTACATCCGCATGCAGACCTCCACGGTCTCGAGGATCAGACGGGTCCCAGCACCTCGGCCGCGCCCGCGAACGGTTCATTCTTGACCACATCCGGCGGTCCGGGTCGAGTCGGGCGAACACCGCGTGGTGTCAGCCACCGCTGCACGAGGCCCAGGGCGAGCTCGGTGCCGAACGCCAGCACCAGCACCATCACCGCCCCGGCGAAGATCTGCACGTCGTCACGGGCCCCCAGCCCGTCGACGATGTAGCGGCCCAGGCCGCCCCAAGCCACGACCGCGGCCAGCGTCGCGGTGGCCACCACCTGCACCGCGGCGGTGCGGACACCCGCCATGATCAGCGGCAACGCGAGCGGGAGTTCCACCCGAACGAGCGTCTGCATCGGCGTGAGGCCCATGCCTTCGCTCGCCTCGCGCAGCTCGGGGTCGACCCCCCGCACGCCGGTGTACGCGTTGGTGAGGATCGGAGGCATCGCCAGGAGGAACAGCGCGGCGAACGCGGGCACGGCGCCGATCTCGCCCGAGACCTGCTCGGCGATCACGAGGACGGCGAACGAGGGCACCGCCCGCCCGATGTTGGAGACGTTGACGGCCAGGGGCCCGCCCCGGCCGACATGGCCCAGCCACACGCCGATCGGCAGCGCCACCGCCGCGGCCGCCACCGTCACCACGACCGACATCACGACGTGCTGCTCCATGCGGTGCGGGATGCCGCCGACCCCGTGCCAGTGGCTCGACGCCGTGAACCAGTGGACGACCTCGGAGAGGAAGTGCACCTAGCTGCGCCTCGCTCGGGCCCAGGGCGTGGCGATGCGCTCCACGCCCAGCAACGCCACGTCGGCGATCACTGCCAGCACGACCGACAGCACGGAGCCGACGATCAGCGGCGTGTGGAACTCGCGGCCGAGCCCGTCGTAGATGAGTTGCCCGAGGCCCCCGAGCCCGATCAGCGCGGTGATCGTCACCAGCCCGATCGTCGTGACGGTGGCGATGCGGATGCCCGCGATGATCGCGGGCAGGGCGAGGGGCAACTCGATGCGCACCAGCAGCCGCATCGGTCCGAAGCCCATGCCCCGCGCCGCCTCCCGGATCTCGTCGGGCACGGCCTCGAGGCCGGCGAGCACGTTGCGCACGAGGATCAACAGCGTGTAGCCGACCAGCATGATCTCGGCCGTCAACGCGCTGAGACCGGTGATCGGGAGCAGCAGGCCGATCGCCGCCAACGACGGGATCGTGTAGACGACGCCCGTGCCGCCGAGGATGAACGCCTCGGAGCGGGGGTACCGGCGGGCGACGAGGGCCAGGGGCAGCGAGATCACCAGGCCGATGGCGACGGCCACCGCGGTGAGCTCGATGTGCTGGCGGGTGTCCTTCCAGATCAGGTGGCCGTGGCTGGTGACCCAGGGCCACCAGATCCACGAGTTGGGCCCGGTGGCCAGCACGCGACGAAGATAGTTCCGTGATCCGGCTGGAACGGCTGACGAAGCGCTTCGGCGGGCGCGTGGCGGTCGACGAGCTGACCCTCGAAGTGCCCGAGGGCGAGACGTGCGTGCTCGTTGGGCCGTCGGGCTGTGGCAAGACCACCACCATGAAGATGATCAACCGGCTGGTGGAGCCCACCAGCGGTCGCATCTACATCGACGACGACGACGTCACCGACGTCGACCCGGTGAAGCTCCGGCGTCGCATCGGTTACGTGATCCAGCAGGTCGGCCTGTTCCCCCACCTCACCATCGCCGACAACGTGGCCACCGTTCCGCGCTTGCTCGGATGGGAGAAGGACCGCATCCGCTCGCGCGTCGACGAGCTTCTCGATCTGGTCGGCCTCGACCACGCCGAGTTCGCCCGGCGCTACCCCAACGAACTCTCGGGTGGGCAGCGCCAACGCGTCGGCGTGGCGCGCGCCCTGGCGGCCGACCCGCCCGTGCTGTTGATGGACGAACCGTTCGGCGCCATCGACCCCATCACCCGCACCCGCCTGCAGGGCGAGTTCCTCCGCCTGCAAGCCGAGCTGCACAAGACCGTCGTGTTCGTCACCCACGACATCGAGGAAGCGGTGCGCATGGGTGACCGCATCGCCATCCTTCGGCAAGGCGGCGTGCTCGAGCAGTACGACACGCCCGCGCAGGTGCTGGGGAACCCGGCGTCGCCGTTCGTCGCCAGCTTCGTCGGTGCCGACCGGGGCCTCAAACGTCTCACCGTCACACCGATCGACCCGGGCTGCCTCGAGCCGTGCCCGCCGCAGCTCGACGGCCTGCCCACCGTGGCCGTGTCGGCGACGCTCAAGGACGCGCTGGCCGAGATGCTGCAGCACGACCGCGCCGACGTCGCGGTGGTCGACGGCGAACGGTGCGTCGGCGTGCTGACCCTGGCCGCCCTGCACGCCGCCGCCCGCCGTTCCGTCGATGGGTCAGACGGTGGTCGCACCTCTGAAGTACGGCAAGAGGACCTCGGGGACGGCGACTGACCCGTCGGGCTGGCGGTACGTCTCCACCACCGCGGCCCACACGCGCGGTACTGCAAGGGCGGACCCGTTGAGGGTGTGCACGAAGGCGGTGCCGCCGCCGCTCGGCTTGTAGCGCACGTTGGCCCGGCGGGCCTGGTAGTCGGTGAACCAGCTCACCGACGACACCTCCAGCCACATGTCGCAGCCAGGCGCGTAGACCTCGAGGTCGTACTGGCGCGCATGCGACTGCCCGAGGTCGCCGGTGCAGATGTCGAGCAAGCGGTACGGCAAACCGAGCGCCTTGATCGTGCCCTCGGCCCGCTCCAGCAGCTCGGCGTGCATGGCCGGCGCTTCGTCGGGCGTCGTGTAGGCCAGGATCTCGACCTTGTCGAACTCGTGCACGCGCAGCAGGCCGCGCGTGTCGCGGCCCGCGGCGCCCGCCTCGCGGCGGTAGCACGGCGTGTACGCCATCAGCCGCATCGGCAGGTCGTCTTCGGCCAGCACCTCGTCGCGGCCGATCGAGGTGAGCGGCACCTCGGCCGTCGGGATCGCCCACAGGTCGTCGCGCTCGAGGTGGTAGGCGTCGTCGGCGAACTTCGGTAGCTGCCCGGTGGCGACGAGCGTGTCGGTGCGGGCCAACGTCGGCGGGCGGATCTCCTCGAAGGCGTCGGCGTTGCGGTCGAGGGCCAACTGGCACAGGGCCCGGGTGAGGGTGGCCCCACCCTTGCGGTACATGGCGAACATCGAGCCGGCGATCTTGGCGCCCCGCTCGAGGTCGAGGATGCCGAGGGCGGCGCCCGTCTCCCAGTGGGGCACGCGTTGGTGTGAGCCGTATGAGTCGGGGTCGAAACCCTCGATCCGCACGACGACGTTCTCTTCCGGGCCGGCGCCGTCGGGGGCGTCGTCGTTGGGCAGGTTGGGGATACGCAACATCGCGTCACGCAGCTCGGCTTCGGCGGCCGACGCTTCGGCGGTGACGTCCTTCTCCTCGCCCTTGAGCCGGCGACCCTCTTCGACCAGTTCCTTGGCCTTCGCCTCGTCGCCGGCCTTGCGGGCCTGCTGGCTCTCCTTGGCGATGGCGTTCGAGCGAGCGCGCAGCTCGTCGCGCGTGGAGGCCAGCTCGCGCGCCCGCGTGTCGAGGGCGGCGGCCCGCTCGACCTCGGCCGCCGGCACGCCCTTGCGGGCCAGCGCGGCCTTCACGCGGTCGAGATCGGTGCGAAGGAGGCGCACATCGATCATGGAGAGAGGACGCTAGCTTCCCTCCGATGCCTGCTCTGGAGGTTTCCGGCCTCGTGGTGCGCTACGGCGCGGTCACTGCGGTGGACGGCGTGACGTTCGCGGTCGAACCGGGGCAGGTCCTCGCGTTGCTCGGGCCCAACGGCGCCGGCAAGACCTCGACGGTGGAAACCTTGGAGGGCTACCGGCGCCCGTCGGAGGGCACGGTGCGCGTGCTCGGGTGGGACCCGATCGGTGATCGCGCCGAGGTGGTAGCGCGCATCGGCGTGATGCTGCAGCGCGGTGGCGTGTACCCCGGCATGAACGCGCACGACGCGCTGCGCCTCTTCGCCGCCTATTACGACGAGCCCGACTCACCCGACGAGCTGCTCGAGCGGGTCGGGCTGACGTCGGTGGCGCACACGGCCTGGCGCCGGCTCTCCGGGGGCGAGCAGCAGCGACTGTCGCTGGCGCTGGCCCTGGTGGGACGGCCGAGCGTGGCGTTCCTCGACGAGCCCACCGCTGGCATCGACCCCCAGGCCCGCCTCCTCGTGCGCGACGTCATCCGTGACCTGCGCGACAAGGGCGTGGCCGTGCTGCTCACGACGCACGAGTTGGAAGAGGCCGAGCGCGTGTCGGATCGCGTGGTGATCCTCGACCGCGGCAAGGTGGTGGCCGAGGGTACGGCCGCCGAGCTCATGACCACCGGGGCCGGCAACGACATACGGTTCGGTGCGCCAGCAGGCCTCGACGTTGCCGCGCTCGGGGCGCGGCTGTCGGCCCGCGTCGAGGAGGAGCGCCCCGGCGAGTACCGCGTCGACGCGGCGGCGTCGCCCGACAACGTGGCGGTGCTCACCGCCTGGCTGGCCGAGCACCAGCTCCCGCTCGCCGACCTGCGCGCCGGCCGTCAGTCACTGGAGGACGTGTTCCTCCGGTTGACAGGAACCACCAGCGACGCCGTCGCCGATCGCGCTCCCCGCGAGCGACGGAGGTCGCGCCGGTGAAGACACGCGCCCTGCGCGCCCAGGCGCGCGCCGAAGTGGCCATGACGCTGCGGCGGGGTGAGTCCGTGCTGCTCGCCCTCGGCATCCCGGTGATGCTGCTGGTGTTCTTCTCGCTGGTCGACGTGCTGCCCAAGCCCGACCGCGTGCGCAACTCGGTCGACTTCCTCGCCCCCGGCATCCTCGCCTTGGCCGTGATGTCGACGGCGATGGTGAGCCTCGGCATCGCCACCGGCTTCGAGCGCCAGTACGGCGTGCTGAAGCGCCTCGGCACCACGCCGCTCGGTCGGCCTGCGTTGCTGGCGGCCAAGACGGCCGCCATCGTCGTCGTCGAGCTCGTGCAGGTGGCCGTGCTCGTCCCTGTCGCGCTGTTGCTCGGGTGGCACGCCCACGGCAACCCGCTGCTCGCCGTCCTCGCCGTCATCGTGGCCACCGTCGCGTTCGCCGGCCTCGGCCTGCTGATGGCGGGTGCGTTGCGGGCCGAGGTGACGCTGGCGGCCGCTAACGGCCTCTACCTGCTGCTGCTCCTGCTGGGCGGCATGGTGATTCCCGTCTCCAAGCTCCCGTCCGGCCTGCGCCTCGTGGCCCACGTCCTTCCCGCCGCCGCCATCTCCGAGGCCCTCGACAAGGCCCTCAGCGTCCAGGCCTCCGTCCCCGCCCGGGCCTGGGTCGTCCTCGCCGCCTGGGCCCTCCTCGCCCCCGTCGCAGCGGCACTGACGTTCAAATGGGAATAGGGCGGCGGCACCCCACGCAAGGCAGTCCGAATCGTCGGGCCGCCGGTCGGCCGTCGCGACGCTAGGAGCAGGCCGACAGCGAGCAACCGTCGGGGAGCGAGCCATGTAATCGCGACAGTGCCCGCCTCGATAGGCGGGCACGGTCGCGAATCTTGGAGCTGTAGAGCTACACGATGGGGACGGGGCCGACCTGCACGGCGGGGCCGTGGGCCTTGAGCGGCGAGTAGGCGCCGTCACCCTTGAACTCGACGTCGTAGCCGAGCGGGTTGATGAGCACTTGGACATCGTTCGCCACGTTGGAGATGTCGCTGCAGGTCGCCGTGCCG
>JAFATL010000748.1 GCA_019243975.1 Actinomycetota bacterium
GCTGTCCGAGCAGCTGGCCCAGCAGTACGAACGGCTGCGGTCGCGGCTGGGCGGCATCGGAGCGGCGCGTCTCGTCGGCACGTCGTGCACCGGCTGCCACCTCACCCTGCCCGCCACCGAGATCGACCGCATCAAGAAGGCCCCGCCCGACGCCTTCTTCACATGCGACCAGTGCGGTCGCATTCTTGTCGTCTCCTAGGTCGTCGCGCGACGTGCTCCTCTGGTTCGCGGGGTTGTCGTGGGTGCTGGTGTGGTCGGTCTTCCGCGATCCGGCCATCGACTACCGATTGGTGATGGTGGGCGCGCTGCTGCCCGACATCGTCGACGCGCCGTTCGGCGGCGCGCGTGTGCTGCATTCGGTCACCGCGAGCGCGGTGCTGCTGCTCGTCGTGATGATGGCGACGCATCACCGGCGCGCGGCGCGGCGGCGATTGCTGGCCATTCCCATCGGCACGTTCATGCACCTGGTGCTCGACTTCATGTGGACCAAGTCGCACGTGTTCTGGTGGCCGTTCCTCGGCTGGGCGTTCACGGGACACCGCTTGCCCAGCCTCGACCGGCCCATGGGCGTGCTCGTGATGCAGGAGCTCGTCGGGGCGGCGGCGCTGGTGTGGTGCTGGCAGCGGTTCGGGCTCGCCAATGCGGAACGGCGCACCGCGTTCGTGAACACCGGTCGCGTCCCGCGCGATCCTGCGCGTTAGTGCTGATCCTCCTGCGCCACGGCCAGACGCCTGCCAATGCCGGCGGCCTGCTCCTGGGACGTGCCGACCCTCCGCTCACCGAACTGGGGTGTCGCCAGGCCGCCGCCGCGGCAATGGCCCTCGCCGGTGACGTGCATCGGGTGGTGTCGAGCCCCTTGCGGCGGGCCCAGCAGACGGCCGAGGCGCTGGGGCTCCCGGTCGACATCGACGAGGAGTGGATCGAGGTCGACTACGGCGAGTACGAGGGCCTGCCGTACCGCGACGTCCCCGCCGAGCTGTGGCAGCAGTGGCGCACCGAGCCCGGTTTTGCCCCGCCCGGTGGGGAGTCGATGGCGGCCGTTGGGGCCCGCGTGCGCGCCGCGTGCGCCGCGTTGCAGGAGGAAGCGGCCGAGCGCAACGTCGTCGTGGTGAGCCACGTGTCGCCCATCAAGGCGGCGGTGGCGTGGTCGCTCGGCGTCGGCGACGACGTGCCGTGGCGCATGTTCCTCGACGTGGCCGCCATCTGCCGGGTCGGCATCGGCCCCAACGGCCCCACCCTCCGCAGCTACAACGACACCGCCCACCTCGCCGGCGTGAGCTGAACGAGGGCATCAGGGCATTGTGTGAACGTTGTGGGCGTTCGTCCGTTGCGCCCGGAAGACCCCGTTGGAAGACGGCGCCAACGGCGGCAGGATTGACCTGTCCGTCTCGTCGGCATCCCGCCGTGCCGGCGGGGCGGACAATTTTGCGTCACCTCGTCGCTTGTGGGGCCTGATTCCGTCGCATCCCTTCTGGGGAGATACAAGGCATGACGACGACAGATACGACGCAGCGTGACCTGGCGGCCGCGATCAAGGCCGATCACGAGACGGTGAAGCAGCTGTTCGCCGACATCAAGGCCGGGCGCAACGGCACCGAGGCCTGGGAGATGCTGGTGCGAGCCCTCGCCGTCCACGAGACCGCGGAGGAGGAGATCCTCTACCCGACCGTGCGCAGCAAGGGCGGCGACGACGCGAAGCAGATCGTCGAGCAGCGGCTGGCCGAGGAGGACGAGGCCAAGAAGCTGCTGGTCGACATGGAGAAGCTGGGCCCGAGCGGCAACGGGTTCGGTGAGATGCTGGCCAAGCTGGAGCAGGCCGTGGTGGCGCACGCCGAGGCGGAAGAGCGCGAAGTGCTGCCGAAGCTGGCGAGTGTGGACGAGTCGACGATGCACGCGCTGGCCGCCGCCTACCACGCAGCCAAGGCGCTGGCCCCGACGCACCCGCACAAGGCCGCGCCCGAGTCGGCCGTCGGCAACATGGTCGTCGGGCCCATGGTGGCCATCGTCGACCGCACGCGCGATCTCATCCGCGACGTGATGAAGAAGACCAAGCAGTCCTAGACGTCACCGCTGGCGCTCAAAGCTGCGCGCCGGCCACCTGCCAGTTGCCGGCGATGGCCTGGCGCGCCAGCTTGAGCGTCAACGCGCGGTTGCACACCTTGTCGTGCAGCTTGCGTTCGACCTTGTCCTTCGACTCGGCGCCGCTTCCTATGGGCGCGAACCGCGCTCCCTTGCTCTCGTAGGGCTGGGGCCACAGGTTCTTCGCGTCGCGTAGCGCGCCGCCGAGCTCGATGGGGATCAGATGGTCCTCGGCGTAGTCGTCGACGGACCCTGGCTTCTTCTCGGCGCTCAGCTGTTGGCGCTCGAGCCGTTCGAGGAAGTCGGCGGGTGGGGTCACGCGCGCCACCCACGCCGTCGAGCAGATCGTCGAGTGGATGTTGGCCTGCGTCACGTCGCGGTTGAGGGCGCCCGGGTGCGCGTTGCCGTTGGGGAAGGCGATCGTCTTGGTCTCGGCCGTGGAGCCGAGCGATTCGCCCAGGCCGAGCGTGGTGGTGGTGTGCGACGACGAGTCGTTCCAGGGCCCCGGCCCGTAGCGCACCAGGGCGGCAAAGGCCACGACGAGCGCGGCGACGACGATCACGCCCAACGTGAGCCTGCGCTCGTTCCGGAGGATCCAGCCTGTCCGCGGCACCGGCGGGGAAGACTACGCCGATGGCCCGCACCCCCAACCCTCTCCGACCCCTTGCGGTCGCCGCCGCCTGCGCTGTCCTCCTCACCGCCGGCTGTGGCCACTCGTCCAAGAAGAAGACGGGCGCCACTGGGCGCTCGACGACCTCGACCACCAGCAGCATCGACCTCACGTCCACCTCGGTCACGCTGGTACCGGCCACCACGGCACCGCCCAGCTCCGGGCAGACCGTCAAGCTCGGTGACAAGGACTCGGGCAAGACCGTCCCGGCCCACCCGGGCGACGCCATCGTGCTGACCCTCACCGACTGCTTCAGCTGCGGCTACCACTGGAACATCACCACCGCCCCCGACGCCAACGTGGTGGCGCACCGGTCGACGCAAGACACGCAGGCCAACAACCCGCCCGGCCAGGTGGGGGGAAGCGGCACCCGGGTGTTCACCTTCCAGGCCGTGCGGGCCGGGACGACGCACGTGGTGCTCGGGTACTTCCCGCCGGCCAAGGGCGCCGCGGCCGAGTCCACCTACGAGCTCACCTTCACGGTCGCCTGACCCCGCGACGGTCTCGGGCTGAAAGCACCGCCGCCCCCCTCGACGGCGGGACCGAGGGGGGCGGCGGGGGACCGGGCGAGGAGCGCTGGGGGGCGTTTCCTCCTCGCCACTGCGTACTCAATCACGGGTTCGCGGAATCGCGCCCCAACTGTCACCGGTCCGTAACGACGCCGGGCCCCCAAAACGACCGTCGGTGCCGAAACGGCGCAAGCTCGAGGCTCCGTGCACCCCCAAGGTGTAGAACCGGGCCACCACGGTCCCGTCATAGGAGGTAGCCATGCCGGCTTCGGGCTCGATCCTCGGCAACGCGGTCAAGCGGCTGGAGGATCCGACGCTGCTGACCGGCGACGGCAAGTACGTCG
>JAFATL010000756.1 GCA_019243975.1 Actinomycetota bacterium
GCATCGAGGAAGCCGATGCCCCGCTCCTTGAGCTTGGCGGCACGAGCGAGCGCATCGATGTAGTGCGAGTTGCCGCCGTCGACGATCACGTCGCCGCTGGAGAGCACGTTGCCCAGTTCGTCGATGGTGGACTCGGTCGGCGCGCCCGATGGCACCATGACCCATACCGCACGCGGCGGCTCCAAGGCCTTGACCATCTCCTCGAGAGAGGTGGATGGGGACGCGCCTTCCTTGCTGGCCGCCTCAACGGCCTCGGCGTTGCGGTCGTAGACGACGACCTGGTGACCGCCCTCGATGAGGCGCTGCGTCATGTTGCCGCCCATGCGGCCCAGGCCGATCATGCCGATCTTCATTGGTTCACCTGATCTCGTCGATGGAGTCCACGGCGACGCGCACGACCCGGCGCCCGTGGTCGAGCAGGCTCTGGTGGTCGCCCAGGGCTTGCGCGGCGATGAGCGTGCCGAAGTCGTACGGGTGCCCCGGGATGGGAAGTTCCGCGGTCGGTTGGCGGGGGACGACCTGCACCGCCACCACCTCGTCGGGGCCGCCCTTGTGGAGCTGTCCCGTCGAGTGCAGGAAGCGGGGTCCGTAGCCGCAGGTGACGGCGCAGCCACCCAAACCGTCGCGCAGGGCGCGGCGCAGGCGGTCCAACGCGTCGTCCTGGCCGTACGGCAGATACGCCTGGATCGACACGTAGTCCTTGGGCCGCACGTGACCCTCGAGCCAGGCGCTGACCGTGGCGGGATCGTCTGCTTCGATCGCAGGCAGGGGCAGGTGCTCGAGCACCTTGGCGGTGTTCTGCTTCGACTCGGTGACGTTGGGCTCGTCGAACGGGTCGATCTCGAGCACGTGCCCGGCGATGGCGGTCGCCACCTCCCACGTGAAGAACTGATCGCCGAGCTCGAGTGCGTCGGAGAGCTCGAGGCCGATCACGTGGCGGTCGGGGCCGTGCTCGACTTCGGTCGTGGGCACCGGCACGCAGCCGGTGCCGCGCTTGCCGGTCGACTCGGCAATGAGCTGCTCGACCCACAAGCCGAAGTGCCGGAACTTCTCCGGCACCACGACGGTCACCTTGTCGCGACCTTCCCGGGCCGCCTCGCCCATGGCGATCCCGCGCTCGACCGCCGCCTCGCGGTCGGCCCCGAGGGCCGACTCGCACAAGGCGGCGACGTCGTAGCCGAGCAGGGCCGCGGGCACAATGCCGAAATACGACAGCACCGAGTAGCGGCCGCCGATGTCGGACTGGTTCTCGAACAGCCGCGCGAAGCCGCGTTCGTTGGCCAGCGTGGCCAAGGGCGTGCCCGGATCGGTGATCGCCGCGTAGCGAGCGGGGTCGGGAACGCGCTCCCAGCAATGGGCCAGGAGGGTCTGCACCTCGAGCGTCGTCCCCGACTTGGACGACACGAGGAAGAAGCTGTTGCCGAGCGGCGTGCCGGCGATGGTCGCCGGGTCAGTGGTGTCGAGGACGATGAGGCGGTCGGAGTCCACGGCGGCGCGCAGCACCTCGGGACCCAACGACGACCCGCCCATGCCCAGCAACACGATGTGGTCGGCGTCGATCGTGCCCGCCCACGCCGCCAGGTCCTTGGCCTCGGCCTGCATGCGCGCCGGCGAATCGAGCCAGCCCAGTCGCGTGGCGCTGACGTTCCCGTCGGCCCACAGGGTGGCGTCGCGGCGTTCGAGCCGCTTCCACAGCTCGCTTGGTGTCGTCATCCTGCGTGCAGGGCGTTGGCCTTGTCGCTGAGCGCCTGGATGAGCTCGTCGAACGACTTGCAGAACGCGGCCACGCCTTCCTGCTCGAGGGTGGACGCGACGTCCTCCATGTCGATCCCGAGCTTGCCCAGGTCGTCCATCACCCGGCGGGCGTCGTCGACGCCCTCGTCGATGGTGCGCCGCACTTCGCCGTGGTCGTCGAAGGCAGCGACGGTGGCGTCGGGCATCGTGTTGACGGTGTCGGGCCCGATGAGGCTGTCGACGTAGAGCAGGTCGGGGTAGGCGGGGTTCTTGGTCGACGTCGACGCCCACAACGGTCGTTGCACGCGCGCCCCTCGGTCGGCCAGTGCTTGCCACCGCGGTCCGCTGAAGCGGGCGAGGAACAGCTGGTAGGCGAGTTTGGCCTGCGCCACCGCGGCCTTGCCGCGGAGCGCCAGCGCCTCCGGTGAGCCGATGGCTTCCAGCCGGCGGTCGACCTCGGTGTCGACCCGGCTGACGAAGAACGAGGCCACGCCGACCACCGGCGCCAGATCGCCGCTGAATGCCTCGAGCCCGGCGATGTACGCCTCGATGACCTGGCCGTAGCGCTCGAGGCTGAAGATGAGGGTGACGTTGATCTTGCGGCCCTCGGCCACCATCTGCTCGATGGCGGGCACCCCCTGGGCGGTCGCGGGGATCTTCACGTACAGGTTGGGCTGGGCGATCGTGTCGTGGAGGTGACGCGCGCGCTCGATGGTGCCGGCGGTGTCTTCCGCCAGTGCCGGTGCCACCTCGAGCGACACGAACCCGTCGACGCCGTCGCTGGCGTCGTACACCGGCCGCATGATCTCCAGGGCGTGGCGGATGTCGTCGATCACCAGGTCCCAGTACGCGTCGTCCACCGACTCGGACGCGATCAACGAGCGGAACTGCTCGTCGTACGCGTCACTGCCGGAGATCGCCTTCTGGAAGATGGTCGGGTTCGACGTGACGCCGCGGATCCCGTCGTCGCGCAGCTTGGCCAGCCCGCCGCCGGTGATGGCCTGCCGGGTGAGGTTGTCGATCCAGGGGCTCTGCTGCTGCTGTTGGTGGAGGTCGTGCAGTTTGGTCACGCGTCGTCCTCTTCCTCTTCGTCCAACTCCTCCAGCAGGGCGCGGGCCTCGCGGGCCACGTTCTCACCGGTGAAGCCGAGCTTCTCCATGACGACGTTCCCCGGAGCGGAGGCGCCGAACCGGTCGATGCTCACGGTGGCGTCGGCGTAGCGCTCCCAACCGAATGACGATGCCGCCTCCACCGCGAGGGAAGGGAGGTCGTCTGAGAGTACGGCGTCCTGGTAGTCGGGGTCCTGCTGCTCGAACAACTCCCAACACGGCATCGATACCACCCGCGCCCCGATGCCGTCGGCCGCCAGCAGGTCGGCTGCCTCCAGGCACACGTTGACCTCGCTGCCGGTGCCGATGAGGACGAGGTCGGGGTTGTCGGCGTCGCGCAGCACGTACGCGCCGCGCGCCACGTCGGCGGCCCGGCCGGCCGTGCCTTCCAGCACCGGGAGCTTCTGGCGCGAGAGCACCAGCCCGGTGGGACCGTTGGCCTCGATGGCGATGCGAT
>JAFATL010000008.1 GCA_019243975.1 Actinomycetota bacterium
CGCAAGGTGTTGCTGATCGTCGCTCAGACCGAGCAGATGATCATGTCGTTCGCGCTGGCGTGGTTCGCCCGCGGCCCGCACCCGTCACAGACGGCGCTGTTCCTGTGCGTGCTGGCCGTCGGGGTGGGCAGCGCCTTGAACGGCCCCGTCTTCTCCGCCGTCCTGCCCATCCTGGTGACGAGGCGCGACCTGCCCGGCGCGGTGTCGCTCCAGTCGGCTCAGCTCAACCTGTCGCGCGTGATCGGCCCCGCCATCGGCGGCCTGCTGCTCCCGGTGGTCCACGCGCCGGGCGTCTTCGCCATCAACGGCTTCACCTACCTGTTCGCCATCTTCACGATCGTGCCCGTCGACATCCCCCGGCCGTATCCGGAGGTGGGGGAGCGGGGGCTGCGCCGCCTGGCCGCCGGCTTCATGGTGGCGAGGTCGGACGCCCTGGTGCGCCGGTGCCTGCTCACCATGGCGACGATGTCGCTGTTCAGCCTGCCGTTCGTGGGCCTCATGCCGGTGATCGCAGCCGAGCGCCTGCACATGGACCCAACCGGCCTGGCGTTCGGCATCTTCTACGCCTGCTTCGGCCTGGGCGCCGCCTGCGGGGCGGTGTCGATCGGCACCATCTTCGTGACGGCCAATCGGGCCCGCGTGTGCCGCATCTCCTTGGCGCTGTTCGCGGTGGCGCTGGCCGTGTTCGGCCGCATCAGCAGCGCCGCCCCGGGCTACCCCGTGGCGTTCTTCGTCGGGCTCTTCTACTTCGCGACGGTCACCGCCCTGTCGACGTACCTGCAGGAGAACCTGAGCGACACCGTGCGCGGGCGCGTGATGGCGCTGTGGATCATGGCGTTCGGCGGCACGGTGCCGATCGGCGTGCTGGCGGGCGGTTGGCTGGCACGCCGAACGACCATCGGCACGGTGCTGCTGGTCGGCGCCGCCGTGGCGGCCCTGCTGGCGCTGGTTACGCGGGTTGGGAAGCCAGTGTCGGCGCCCGCTCCGCTGTCGGCAGACTGAGCAGCAACGCACCCAAGGCGAGCAGCGCCGCCAGCGACAGGATCACCGCGTTGACCACCTTGTCGCTCGACGTGAACACGTCGAGGTGGCGCAGGTGGTACACGAGGTGGGGGATGGCGAAGAGCAGGTAGGCCCCCGACGCGGTGCGCACCATGGCGACGCTCATGGTCACGACGGCGACGACCAGCACCAGTGTCAGGGCGAGGTTGAGGCCACCGAAATCGCGCACTAGGTGCTCGTTGTACGGGCCGTTGAGCGACACCCACGAACGTCCGCCGCCGGGGAACGTCCGATAGAACTGGTGGGGCCAGAACGTCGCCCAGACGCCGAGCTGCGCGCTGCTGATGGCGAGGATGGCAAGGAACACACGAGCGGCTCTATTACGCATCGCTGTCATCCTGCATCTGCGCCACGATGGCGGGCCAACCCTCACGCATGCTCGGGTATTGGGGCGCCCAGCCGGTGGCGTCCGTGAACCTGCGGTTGGAGATGCGCTGCGAGCGGGCCAGCATGTCGCCCTGCTCGCCTGCCGCCTTCGTGGCCAGCTTCGGTGGGTGGCGCAGCGTCTTCACGCCGAGCGTGTCGGCCAACGCCGCCGCGTAGTCGGCGCGGGTCAGCGGTTCGTCGTCGACGACGTTGTAGATGCCCGCCGGCGCCCCGAGGGCCGCAAGCACGGCAGTGGCGCAATCGTCGACCATGACGGTGGGCGTATAGGCCGTCTTGGCGCCGAACATCGTCATGATGCGGCGCCGGGCCATGCGCACGAACATCTGCGTCTGATCGCTCTCGGGGGCGTGGAACATGCCGAACCGCAGCACGACGCCGACGCCGCCGCCATCGGTCACGCGCTGCGCCTGGCGTTCGGCTTCCAGGCCGGACTGCACGTAGTCGGGCGCACCCATGGGGCTGTCCTCGTCGAGCCAGGCGTCGCCCCCGTCGGCGCAGAGGAAGCAGATCTGCTCCTGGACGTAGCGCTGGGCGCCCGTTGCCAGCACGGCGTCGACCAGGTTGCGGGACCCTTCGCTGCGAATGCGGTCGTTCTCCTTCCACGCCGAGCGCATCCGCATCTTGGTGACGCCCGGGATGTGGGTCGCCAGGTTGGCGACGACGTCGTGGCCGTCGACCGCCTCCTTCACGGCGGCCGCGTCGAAGATGTCGACGGCGACGGGCGTGGCGCCCGCGGCTTCGAGCTGCGCCGCTTTCTCGGGCGTGCGCCCGATGGCGGTCACGTCGTGGCCGGCCTGTACCAGCAGCGGCACGGCGCGGCGTCCGAGGATGCCGGTCGC
>JAFATL010000090.1 GCA_019243975.1 Actinomycetota bacterium
CGCGCCGCCACCGCGTCGTAGTGGCGCTCGATGATCGGCACGAGGAAGGCCGTGATGCGCTCCAGCTGCACCGACGGCGGCGGCTCGGGGTCGCCCGCGCAGTGCGCCACCGCGTCGCGCAGGCGCTCGAAGTCCTCCGCCGCCTGCGCCGGCACCGCCGGCGGGTCGTGCAACAACCGCGCCAGCGGACCACCGGCGGTTACGTCGTCGCGCAGCCCGTCGAGCAAGCGACGCGCCGTAGCGGGGCCCACGCCGTCGAGCAGCAACAGCACGCGGTGCCACGCCAGCTCGTCGCCCGGGTTCTCGAGCATGCGCATCACCGAGAGCGCGTCCTTCACGTGGGCCGCCTCGAGGAACTTGAGCCCGCCGTACTTCACGAACGGCACGCCCCGCCGTGACAGCTCGATCTCCAGGGTGTCGCTGTGGTAGCCGGCCCGGAACAGCACCGCCTGGTCGTGCAGCGCCACGCCTTCTTCCCGCTGCTGCAGCACCAGCTCGCAGATGGCGTTGGCCTCGGTGGCCTCGTCGGCGCACGTGAGCAGCACGGGCCGCGCCGAGCCCGGCCGCTCCGACCACAGCTTCTTGCTGAACGCTTCCGGCGCCGCCGCCATCACCGCGTTGGCGGCGTCGAGCACGGGCGGGATCGAGCGGTAGTTCTGCTCCAACGTGACGACGCTCGTGCCCGGGAACCGCTGGGGGAACTCGGCCATGCTGTGGGTGCCTGCGGCCCGGAACGAGTAGATGGCCTGCGCGTCGTCGCCCACCGCGCTGATCGACGTCGACCCCGCGCACAGCCCGACCAGGATGTCGGCCTGCAGCGCGTTGGTGTCCTGGTACTCGTCGACCAGCACGTGGTCGAAGCGCTCGGCGATGATGCCGGCGACCGAGCTCGTCGTTGCCAGCACCCGCCAGTAGAGGAGCAGGTCGTCGAAGTCGAGGACGTTCTGGGCGCGCTTGCGCACCAGGTACGCGTCGAACACCTTCCCGATGTCGTCGTAGTCCTCGCTGCACCACGGGAAGTGCCGGTTGAGCACCTGCTTCAGCGGCTCTTGCGCGTTGACGGTGCGCGAGTAGATCGACGCCAGCGTCTCCTTCTTGGGGAAGCGCCGGCCCCGCTCGGCGAAGCCGAGGTCGAGGCGCGCCAGGCCCAACAGGTCGGAGGTGTCGGCCTGGTCGATGACGGTAAACCCGTCGCCCAGCCCGACGTGGCGGCCGTACCGGCGCAGCAGCCGATGGGCCATGGCATGGAACGTGCCGCCCCACACGCGGCCGGCGGCCTTCGACGGGCCCATGCGGGCCGCCCGGGTGAGCATCTCCCGGGCCGCCCGGCGCGAGAACGTGAGCAGCAGGATGCGGTCGGGCGGGGTGCCGTCGGCGATGAGCCGCGCCACCCGGCACGACAACATCTTCGTCTTGCCGGTGCCGGCGCCGGCCACCACGAGCAGCGGCCCGCCCTCGTGCAGGACCGCCGCCTCCTGGGCCGGGTTGAGATCCTCGAGCCATCCGAACATTTGTTCGGATGCTACTCCCCCGCCGTCCCGCGGAGGTGCACCTCGTATTGACGCGCGAGGTTTCGCGATCGCCGCGGTCCGCGCCTTTCGGCGTGTTTGCCCCATCCCGCAGGTCGCAGCTGTCCGCGGCCCGAACCTCGATGGTGTGAAGCGCCTCGTCGCCCTCCTCGTCGGCGTGTCCGTGGTCGTCCCCGCCCTGCGCTTCGAGGCGTCCCTCTTCGACCGACTCAACGCCGCCCTCGGCACCCCCGGCGACGCCAGCTCCTCGTCCGCGTCGGCCCCCGAGGTGCGCCTCCCCGAGATCCACGTCCCCGACGCGCTGCAACCGCTCGTCGACGCTCTCCACCGGTAGCGCGCCGGCGCCGTAGTGTTGGCGCCCGCTGCCCCCCACTCCAAGGAGCTCCCGTGCCCAACAAGGTGTTCGTCGTCGGCGTCGGTATGACGAAGTTCGAGAAGCCCGGCGGGCGCGAGTGGGACTACCCCGACATGGTGAAGGAGGCGGGCACCAAGGCGCTGGAGGACGCGGGCATCGACTACGGCGAGGTCGAGGAGGCCATCGCCGCGTACTGCTACGGCGACTCCACCGCCGGCCAGGAGGCCATCTACGAGCTCGGCCTCACAGGCATCCCGATCGTCAACGTCAACAACAACTGCTCGACGGGCTCGAGTGCGCTGTACCTGGGGCGCCAGCTCATCGCCGGCGGCATGGCCGACTGCATCATGGCGGTGGGCTTCGAGAAGATGGAGAAGGGCAGCCTCGGGATGAAGTTCCCCGACCGTCGCCCGCCCATGTCGAAGCAGCTGATGCAGATGATCGAGCTGCGCGGCTTCGCTCCGTCACCGCCCGCGGCGCAGGTGTTCGGCAACGCCGGCCGCGAGCACATGGAGCGTTACGGAACGACGGCGGAGCAGCTCGCCAAGATCGGCCACAAGAACCACAAGCACTCGGTCAACAACCCGTACTCGCAGTTCCAGGACGAGTACTCGCTCGACGACATCCTCAACGCCAAGATGGTCTACGAGCCGCTCACCAAGCTGCAGTGCTGCCCGACGTCGGACGGCTCGGCTGCGGCAATCCTCGCCAGCGAAGCCTTCGTGAAGCAGCACGGCCTCGAGTCGCAGGCCGTCGAGATCATCGGCCAGGCCATGACCACCGACAGCCAGGCCACGTTCAGCGAGAAGAGCTGCATCAACCTGGCCGGCGCCGACATGACGCGCCGCGCCGCCCAGAAGGTGTACGAGGAGTCGGGCTTCGGTCCCGAGGACGTCGACGTCATCGAGCTGCACGACTGCTTCTCGGCCAACGAGCTCATCACCTACGAGGGGCTGGGCCTGTGCCCGGAGGGCCAGGCCGGCAAGCTCATCGAGGAGGGCGCCGTCACCTACGGCGGCGACTGGGTCGTCAACCCCAGCGGCGGCCTGATCTCCAAGGGCCATCCCCTGGGCGCCACCGGCCTCGCCCAGTGCGCCGAGCTCAACTGGCAGCTGCGGGGCCAGGCCGAGAAGCGCCAGGTCGAAGGGGCCAAGCTCGCCCTCCAGCACAACCTGGGCCTGGGCGGCGCCGCCGTGGTCACCATGTACCGCAAGGCCGAGGCCGGCTGACCCTCCCAAGAATTCGAAGAAGTTTCTGTCCGACCTGTCGATTCGGGCGGTGCGGCTTCGTGTAGGGGGCGAGAGGCAGGCACAGGGCCTGTCGAACGGAGGTGACAGAGATGGCTCAGTACCTGCTTTCGGTGTGGCACGAGGACGGCTATCCCGACCCCAGCACCGACGAGATGCAGCAGATGTTCAAGGACGTGAGCGCGGTCAACGACGAGATGATGTCCACGGGCACGTGGGTCTTCGGCGGCGGGCTCCACTCCA
>JAFATL010000189.1 GCA_019243975.1 Actinomycetota bacterium
GTGCACCAAGGGCGCGGCCGCCCTGTGCGCGCACATGCTCGTGTCGCGCGGCCTGCTCGACCTCGACGCACTGGTCACCGACTACTGGCCCGAGTTCGGCAAGAACGGCAAGGACGCGGTGACCGTGCGCATGCTGCTCTCGCACCAAGCCGGACTCGCCGCCATTCGGGAGCCGCTACCCGAAGGTGCGCTCACCGACTGGGATCTCGTCTGCGGCCTGCTGGCGGATCAGGAACCCCTCTGGGAGCCGGGCACGCGCAACGGCTACCACGCGCTGACGTTCGGCCACCTGGCCGGGGAGCTCGTGCGCCGCATCGACGGGCGCTCACTGGGCACCTTCTTCTGCGACGAGGTGGCCGGCCCCCTCGGCATCGACTTCTGGATCGGTCTGCCGGCGGAACACGACGCACGCGTCGCGCCGACGATCCCCGCCGACCCGCCCGCGTCGGAAGCCGACGTGCCTGCGTTCTTCGCGAAGGCCATGACCGAGCCCACCTCGCTGCAGGGGTTGGTGGTCATGAACTCGGGCGGCCTGATGATGCCGGGAGCCATCGACACCCGCGAGGTGTACGGCGCGGAGATCCCCGCTGCCAACGGCATCAGCAACGGCCGCGGGCTGGCGGGGATGTACCGGCCGCTCGCCCTCGGCGGCACGTTCGACAACGTCACGCTGGTCGACGAGGCGACGCTGGCAGCCATGGGTCGCGTCGAAGTGGCGACGGCGCGCGACGCGACGATCCTCTACCCGACCCGCTTCGGCCTCGGGTTCATGAAACCCATCGACAACCTGGCGCACGGCGGCGTCGAGAACAGCGTGCTGCTGGCGGAAGAGGCCTTCGGCCATTGCGGCATGGGTGGTTCGCTCGGGTTCGCCGACCCCAAGGCGCGGCTGTCACTCGGGTACACGATGAACAAGCAGGGCGGCGGGCTGGGCATGAACCACCGTGGCCAGGCGCTCGTCGACGCCGTGTACCGCACCCTCGGCTACCGGCAGGCCGACGGGGGCGGGATCTGGTTCGCGTGAGGCGCGCCGTCGGCGTACTCGCGCTGGCCCTGGTGGCGGGCGCCTGCTCCGTCTCCACGCCTCGGCACGAGGCCGCTTTCGTCAATGCGAACCGGGCCCGGTCGTCATCGGCGGTGGGCGATGCTGCGTCCGCCGGAGGGGTCGACGCCGCCACCGGCGATCCGTCGAACGCGGCAGCTGGCGCGTCGTCGCCGTCTGCCGGGGACGGCAGCGCCACAGGGGCGTCGCGGGCGAACGGCACGACCGCGGGCTCGTCAGCGGTCGGTGCAAAGAACGGGGCGGTTGGCAACGCGGCGGCGGGTGCCACCGCCGTGCCGGGCGTGACCAAGGACTCGGTGACCATCAGCATCGTCGCCGGGTTCACCGGGCCGTTGGCTGCCTTGGTCAACAAGGCGTACGAGGCCCTGCAGACCTGGCAGGACGACGTCAACGCCGCGGGCGGCATCTACGGCCGCAAGATCGTGCTCAAGAAGGTCGACCACAAGGAGACCGCCGACGGCGGCGTGGCCGCCTGCAAGGAAGTGACCAGCAACGGCAGCTTCTTCGCCGCCGTGCCCGAAGGCACCGACGCCAACGTCACCGCCGTCAACTGTCTCGACGCCGCCGGCATCCCCACCGTGTACTACGCGGCGGCGGCTGACCCGAAGTGGAAGCTGGCGTTCGCCGACACGCTCACGAGTGCGCAGGGCGGCACGATCCTCGCCTCGTACGTGAAGAACGGCCTGCACGGTGCGGGCAAGAAGGTCGGCGCCATCTACGTGAACCAGTCCGCCTACAAGGCGGCGGTCGACACCTTCACCGCCGAGTCCAAGCGGCAGGGGATGACGGTCGCCGACGTCGAGGCGGTCGAGCCCAACCAGGCCTCGTTCACGTCGCAGCTGCTGCGAATGCAGCAGGCGGGTGTGCAGATCCTGATGATCTCGGCCACGACCGAGACCATCGGCATCTTGCGCGACGCCAGGAGCATGGGGTGGTCGCCCACGATCACCGGCTGGGGCTTCCAGTTCGACTTCCTCACCGAGGCGGGGCGCAGCCTGTTCGACGGCGTGTCGGGTCTGCGCACGTACGCGACCGTCGACAGCCCGGCCTACGCGAACTACGCGCAACACATGGACGCCCGCGGCCGCAACCGCGACGACCGCAGCACCGACCTCGAGGGCTTCCCCACCTACGGCCGGGCGCTGCTGTACGGCGAGATCCTCAAGCGGGCGGGCGCCAATCCCACGCGCCAATCGTTCGTGCTCGGCGCCGAGACGATCAAGGGATTCGATACGGGCATCATCCCGCCCGTCACCTACGGCGCCGGTGCCCCGGCCCACGTCGGCATCACCCAGGGTTTCGCCGCCGTGTGCTGCAACAGCGACTACACGTGGAAGGGCACCGGCCCGCCGCGCGCGAGCTGGTGAGCCGCGCTCGATGACCACCGTCGTCGTCAACGGTCTCTTCCAGGGGATGGTCTACGGGCTGCTCGCCGTCGGCTTGGTGGTGATCTACCGCGGCTCGCGCATCATCAACTTCGCCTACGGCGAGACGGGGATGATCGGCGCCTTCGTGTTCTCCGAGTTGTGGGTGACGCACCACGTCGGGCTGTTCATTGCGCTCATGGCCGGGGTCGCCCTGTCGGCGGCATTGGGCGCCGCCACTGAGGTCGTCCTCGTGCGCCCGCTGCGCGGCCAGCCCCCGCTCAACGCCATGGTCGGCACGCTGGCCGTGGCGGCCCTGATCCTCGCCTACGCCAGCCGCCGGTACGGCCTGTACCCGCACTTCCTGCCGCCGCTCGTGCAGGGCGAGGGGGTGCACCTGGGTGCCATCACGATCCACCCCGGCCAGCTGGTGATCGGCGCCGTCACCGTCGTGCTGTTGGGTGCACTCGGCGCGCTCTACCGGTTCGGCTCGTTCGGCCTGCGCCTGCGCGCGACCGCCCTCGACCCGTACGCCGCCGGTTTGGTCGGCGTGAACACCGAACGCACGTCGGTCGCCACGTGGGCGCTGGCGGGTGCCCTCGCCGGTTTGTCGGGCATCCTCATCGCGCCGTCGGTCGCCTTCAGCGTGTTCTTCATGAGCACGTTGTTGTTGCGCAGCGTCGCCGCGGCGCTCGTCGGGGGGCTCACCAGCATCGGCGGGGCAATGGCCGCGGGGGTCGTCCTGGGGGTGGCGGAAGGCGTGGTCGGTTACCTGTCGCCGGTGCAGGGCATCGTCGAAGTCGCGCTGGCGGGGTTCGTGATCGTCCTGTTGCTCGTGCGCCCGTCGGGCCTGGTGCGGTCGGCCTACTGATGCGGCGCTTCCTGGTCGGCGTGGCGCTCGTCGGCACGCTGGTCTGCAGCATGGCCGGCGCGGCGTCTGCGTCCGGTGCCGTCGACCAGCAGGCGTGGGCGGAGACATCACTCGTCGCCACGTTCCTGCCGCAGGCCGGTGTGCTCTACGCCGCGCAGAACGTCGGCGTGGAAGAGGCGCGCGCCTTCCTTCATGTCGATCCGTCGGCTATCCCGGCCGATGGGTCAGATGGCGTGGCGCTGACGCTGCACGAGGCGCCCGACACCAACGTCGTGCAGGCAGGCGCCCTGCTGGCATGCCCGCTGACAACGCCGCTGGTCGCGTCGGGCCAGGTCAGCGGCGATGCCGCGCCCAACGTCGACTGCACCAACGCCAAGGCGGCGACGCGCGCCGCCGACGGCACGTGGACGATCCCGGTCGCCACCTTGCTCGGCGGGTGGCGTGCGAGCACCACCTTTGGCGTCGCACTCGTGCCCGACCCCGCGCAGCACGCCACCTTCCGCATCGCCTTCGACCCGACCAAGACGGCGCTGACCGTTCCCGCCGCCGGAGGACTTGCGGCGCGCAACGACACGGCGCCGTCCGACACCGCCTCGGCGGCGCTGCCAAGCGCCGACCTCGCCGCACCTCTTGCCGGCGCCCTCACCGGCGGCGTGCTCGCACCAGACACCGCCGCCGCTTCTGTCGCCGCCCCCGACCTGCGCGCCGCGCCCACCCTGCCGATCGCCGACCTGCAGCCCGCCGCGGCCACGCCGCCGGGCCACGCCGCCACGCCGCCGGCTGCTGTGGTGCTGCCCCTCGTCGCCCTGGTCGCCCTCGGTCTCGGGCTGACGTTCCGTCGCCGTCACCCCACGAACTCGCCACACTTGACCGCGTCTACGCGGTCAAGTGTGGCGAGTTCGCTGGGACCGTGGGCGTTCGTCGCGCTTTTGGCGATCGTGTTGCCGACGCTGCTGGGGGAGGCGACGGTCTACAAGCTGGGGTTGGTGCTGATCCTGTTCGTCGGCGCCATCGGGTTGCACGTGCTGGTGAACTGGGCGGGCGAGCTGTCGCTGGCGCACGCGGCGATGGTGGGGTTGCCGGCGTTCGTGGTCGCCAAGCTGTCGGCCGACCATCACATCTCGCCGCTGGTGCTGCTGCCCGCCGGCCTGCTCGTCGGCCTGATGGTGGGTGCGCTCGTCGGCGTGCCCGCCATGTGCGCTCGTGGCCTGCAGGTGGCGCTGGTGACGCTGGCCGCGGGCGTCGCCATCGACCGGTTCTTCTTCACCAAGGCGTGGCTGGTCGGGGGCGACACCGGCGCTGCGGTGTCAGTGCCGCGGCTCGGACCGTTCACGTTCGCCACTGCCCGCTCCCTGTAC
>JAFATL010000390.1 GCA_019243975.1 Actinomycetota bacterium
ACGCCCGCCGCCACGCCATGCTCGACGAGTACGAGGCGCATCCCGACGCGGGCTTGCGGGCACTCGCAGGGGCGTTGGTGCGCCCGCTGGCTTCGAAGCTGGCCGACCCCGACGGCGGGCCCGAGTACCTGCAGATCCACGCCGAGCTGATCAACCGGCCCCGCTCGGGCGAGCCCGACGACATCGAGCTCCCCACCGAGGCGAGGGACAGCATCCAGCGCTGGCGCGGCATGGTCGGCCCGTTCCTGTCCGAGGACGCCGTGCGCCTGCACCGCCGCTTCACCGTGATCCGCCTGGCCGCCGCCGAGCTCGGCCGCCGGGCCGGCTCGGGGCCCCACGCCGACGACCGGCTGTTCGTGAGCCACCTGGTCGACATCGTGCATGCTTTGCTCGTGGCGCCGAGCTCAGAGGAGACGCTCCGGTTGGCCGACGCACGCGACTCGTCGCGGCGGGCGAGGGCGCGGGCGCGCAAACGATGAGCGACACGACCAGCAGCCGGTTCGCCCACCGCCTGCAGGGGCGGCCCAGCATCACGGCCGAAGCGGTGACCATGGCGCGGGCGCTCGAGCACCTCAAGCCCGAAGGGCAGCGCGTCGTCGACGACCCGTACGCGCACCTCTTCCTCTCGCGCGCCAGCCGCGCCGCTCTCGCCGCATGGTCGGGCAGCCTGACCGGTCGCACCTTGCGTCGGCTCGGCCAAGCGGGCACGACGTACGTGCCGCTGCGCCACCGCTTCATCGACGACCACCTGTCCGATGCACTCGATGCGGGCGCCGAACAGGTCGTGTTGCTGGGCGCGGGCTACGACACCCGGGCCTACCGGTTCGCCGAGCAGCTGGCGGGGCGGCCCGTGTACGAGGTCGACCTGGCGGCCATCAGCCGATCGAAGGCAGCCACCATCGCCAAGCACCGCGACGCGTTCCCCGCCACCAACATGGTTCGGGTCGAGATCGACTTCGAGACCCAAGGCCTCGAGCAGACGTTGAAGGAGGCCGGCTTCACTGCCGGCGCCAAGACGTTCTTCACGTGGGAAGGCGTCCCCATGTACCTCACCCGCACGGCCGTGAAGGCGACGCTCGACGCGGTGTCGGCGATCAGCGGCGCCGGCTCGGTCATCGCCCACGACATGTGGTACCTGGTCGACGACCCCAGCCCGATGGGCACCGCCCGCCGCCTCGCCCCCAACGCCCTCAGCTTCATCGGCGAACCCGTCACGTTCTCCATCCACCCCGAGGAGATGGACTTCTTCCTCGGCCGCCACGGCTTCCACATCAAGGACCTCGTGGTCTCCGCCGAGCTCCAGCAGCGCTACGCCCCCGGCGCCCGCGTCCTCACCGACGATTCCATGTACGTGTTGGCTGCGGAACGCGCCGACACCGACTGACGTATCCTCAAAGCAGCGTCCGCCGGAGGCGGACCCGTCGATGGCCCTGCGTCGCCGCCAAGACGCACACCGATGCACTGCAGGAGGCACTCTCCGCTCGCCGCATGACGGCGGGGCCGAGGTCAAGACCGCAAGACCTTCGCGTCCAACGACGGCGGAGACAGCACTCGTGTTGGGACCATCTCATCGTTGCGCCGTTGTGGGTCGCATACGAGGCCAACCTCGGCACCCTGCTACGGACGTGCGACGCAGTGGGTGCGTGTATGGCCGTGCCGAGGACACCGCACTATCGCCGGGCGCTCGCGCGCGGTGACACGTTGGTTCGGCGCCCCCACATCCATTGGGTCGACACACCCGCCCGCCGTTGGGTGCAGCGACAACGCGAACAGGGGAGCGTCATCCTCGCTGTCGAGCTGGCCGATGACGCATTGCCGTTGCCGCGTCTGAACGCTGCGCGCCATCGGACGGTGGTGTTGCTCGGGCACGAACACCACGGCATCCCCGACGACGTCTGGTCCGACATCGACGAAGTCGTCGAGATACCGATGATCGGACAGGGCGCCAGCCTCAACGTCGCCGTCGCGGGCTCCTTGGTGCTGTATCGCCTGGCGGGCCTGGCGTGAGGCTCAAAACCTCTCCAAGATTCGCGAGATCGGTAGGCAAAAGGCGCAAACGCCGCCCACGCGCAATCTTGGAGAGGTTTGGGGGTGACGGAGTCGGTCAGCGGTCGAAGACCGACACCGCCTCAACGTGGGGGGTGTGGGGGAAGAGGTCGACCGGGGTGACGGCGGTGAGGCGGTAGCCGGCGGTCACGAGGAGGGCAGCATCGCGGGCGAGGGCGGCGGGGTCGCAGCTGACGAGGACGACGCGGGTGGGGGACGCGCTCGTCACCGTGTGGACGCCGGCAGCGGCGAGGCCGGTGCGGCTGGGGTCGGCGACCACGAGGTCGGCGGGGGACGGTTCCCATGCCGTGACATCGGCGTGGACGACATCGACGGTGTCGGCAGCCAGGTTCACGCGTGCGTCGGCGACCGCACTCGACGAGCCCTCGACCGCGGTGACGTTCCAACCGTCGTCGGCGAGGGCGCCGGCGAAGAGACCAACGCCGCTGTAAAGGTCGAGGGCACGTCCGGGCGCCGGCATGTCGCCCGCGGCGGCGCGCACCAGGCCCACGAGCGCGTCGGCGCCGTCGGGGCGGGCCTGGAAGAACGACCGGGCCGAGACCCGCCAGCGCCGGCCCGCCACTTCCTCGGTGATGTGGTCGCGGCGCACGTCGGCGGGCACGTCGATTCGCGCATCGGTTGGATGGGGTGCGGCCATGCGCTCGCCGGTGCGGGCGCCGCACCGGAGCGTGACCTCGTTGGCCCGGCCGTAGCGCCCGTTGACGAGCAGGTCGCTGATGAGGGGATGGGCGACCAGGCAGGAGTCGACCGTGCGGACGGCGTGGCTGCGCGCCTTGCGGTAGCCGCCCCGCCCGCCGCGCACGGCCGCCCGCACCGTGGTGCGATACCCGTCGGCCGGCAACTCGACGGCCGGCCGCATGGGCGGTTCGTCGAGCTTGCCAATGCGATGCAGGGCGTCGGAGATGATCTGTGCCTTCAGCTCGCGTTGGGCACCGAGCTCGACGTGCTGCCACCCGCACCCACCGCAACCCCGCATGAGCTCGGGGCACGGCGGCGCTACTCGAGCCGGCGACGCGTCGACGACATCGAGCACCCGCCCGCGCGCGAAGTCACGTCGCTCCTCGACCAGCTCGACGCGGACGCGCTCACCGGGCAGCGCGCCGGCCACGAACACCACGCGGCCGTCCTCTTCCCGGGCGATGGCGTCACCGCCCGCGGCGATGCCGGTCGTCTGCAGCTCGACAGGCTTCACCCTCGCGATGCTAACGAGCGTTTACGCTCTCGCCTCGTGCCTTCCGAGGAGCCCGTGGAGATCGTCGACGGCGAGACCACCTGGCGGTTCGACGCGACCTTCCTGCGCTCGAACTGGACGTGCATCTGGGGCCGGGGCTGCCAGGGCATCCTCGACCACCCCGCGCCCGAGTTGCAGCAAGGGTGCTGCTCGATCGGCGCCGACCTCGACGTCGACGAAGAGGCGATGACGATCAGCGCCCTGGCCGCCACGCTGCAGCCGGAGATCTTCGAGCACCACGCCGAGGCCCAGGACGGCGGCATCTTCGCCGACGAGACTCGGCTCAGCACCCGCGTCGTCGACGGTGCGTGCATCTTCCTCAACCGCCCCGGCTTCGAGGGCGGCGCCGGCTGCGCCCTGCACCTGGCCGCGCTGGAGGCGGGGGAGTCGCCGATCGACTGGAAGCCGTCGGTGTGCTGGCAGCTGCCGATCAAGGTCGACTGGGCGCCCAATCCCGACGGCACCGAGGTCGCGACGGTGCGGGGGTGGACGCGCGCCGACTGGGGCGACACCGGCCGCACCATGGCGTGGTGCTGCACGGAAGGCGACCTCGCCTATGTGGGCGACAGGTCGGTGGTCGAGTCGCTGGGCGAGGAGCTCTCGGCGTTGGTGGGCACGGAGGTGTACGTCGAGTTGCGCCGCCGCCTACCATCCGCAGACGACGGCTGATGGCGACCTTCCTCGAGATCTGGCGCTCGGAGGCAACCGAGCTTTTGCCCCTCGAATCGGGCCAGTTCAGCATCGGTCGGGCCGAGACCAACGACATTCCCCTGGCCAGCGACGATCGGGTCTCCCGCCAGCACGCTCTGGTTGAGAGCCTTCCCGCCGGTTGGTCGATCCGCGACCTGGGGTCGACCAACGGCACGTTCGTCAACGGCGAACGCATCGTGCGCGACCGGGCCCTGCGGGCAGGCGACGAGATCCGCATCGGCGACACCCGGCTGGTGTTCCGGGCCGACAAGGGCGCCGAGGAGAGGCGCACGATCGGCTACGCCAAACCGCCGGAGCTGACGGCACGCGAGCGTGACGTGCTGCAGGTGCTGTGCCGGCGCCCGCCCGGGGGAGCGGTGTTCCACGAGCCCGCCTCGACGCGCGAGATCGCCCGTGAGCTCAACGTGAGCGAGGCGGCAGTGAAGGCCCACCTGCTCAAGCTGTACGACAAGTTCGAGATCTACGGCGACGGTGAGCGCCGGCGCGCCCTGCTGGCCAACGAGGCCGTGCGCCGGGGGGCGGTCAACCTGGCCGGCCTGCTCGACGACCCCACCCAGACCTGACCGTCGATTTCTCCGGGCGGGCGGAATTCCACGGCCAGATAGTTAGTTTGGTAAAGTAATGAACATGCCGATCACCGC
>JAFATL010000459.1 GCA_019243975.1 Actinomycetota bacterium
CGGCGACAGCCACACCTCGACGCACGGGGCGTTCGGGGCGCTGGCGTTCGGCATCGGCACCAGCGAGGTCGAGCACGTGCTGGCCACCCAGACATTGCCGCAGCGCGTGCCCGGAACCATGGCGGTGACCGTCGACGGCGAACTGGCCGACGGCGTCACGGCCAAGGACGTGATCCTCGCCATCATCGGCCGCATCGGCACGGGCGGCGGGATCGGCTCGGTCATCGAGTACCGCGGCTCGGTCATCCGCTCGCTGTCGATGGAAAGCCGCATGACGGTGTGCAACATGTCGATCGAGGGCGGCGCCCGCGCCGGCCTGGTCGCACCGGACGACACGACGTTCGCCTACCTCGAAGGACGCGAGCACGCGCCCACGGGCAAGGCGTGGGAGCAGGCGCTCGACACCTGGCGCTCGCTGGTAACCGACGACGGCGCGTCGTTCGACAAGGAAGTCGTGCTCGACGGCGCGGCCATCCGCCCGCACGTCACGTGGGGCACCAACCCCGGACAGGTCATCCCGATCGACGCGTCGGTGCCCAGCCCCGACGACTATCTCGACCCGACCGAGCGGGAGGCCGCAGAGCGGGCCCTCACCTACATGGGCCTCACCGCCGGTACCCCGATGCACGACGTCGCCATCGACACCGTGTTCATCGGCTCGTGCACCAACGCCCGCATCGAGGACCTGCGGGCGGCGGCCGCGGTGGCGGGCGGGCGCAAGGTGAAGGACGGCGTGCGGGCCATGGTCGTCCCCGGCTCCATGCGCGTGAAGCTGGCGGCCGAGAAGGAGGGCCTCGACAAGGTGTTCACCGACGCCGGCTTCGAATGGCGCAGCGCCGGCTGTTCGATGTGCCTGGCGATGAACCCCGACAAGCTGGCACCGCAGGAGCGCTGCGCGTCGACGTCGAACCGCAACTTCGAAGGACGCCAGGGCGCAGGCGGTCGCACCCACCTCGTCTCCCCCGCGGTGGCCGCCGCCACCGCCATCGCCGGCCACTTCTCAACTCCCGAGGAGCTGTAAGCAATGGACCCCGTACGCGTCATCACCGGCACCGCCCTTCCGCTGCGACGGTCCGACGTCGACACCGACCAGATCATCCCGGCCGAGTGGCTCAAGCGCGTCGAGCGCACCGGCTTCGGCGAAGGCCTCTTCGCGGCGTGGCGCAAGGACCCATCGTTCGCGTTGAACAGCAACGACTACCGCGACGCGTCGATCCTCGTGGCCGGTCCCAACTTCGGCACTGGCTCCTCGCGTGAGCACGCGGTCTGGGCGCTGCAGGACTACGGCTTTCGCGCCGTCATCTCACCGCGCTTCGCCGACATCTTCCGCAACAACTGCACCAAGGTCGGCCTCGTCCCCGTGCAGGTCGACGCGGCAATCGGCGAAGCGCTGTTGGCAGCCGTCGAGAAGGACCCGTCGCTCGAGATCACCGTCGACGTCGAGACCCGCAAGGTGTGGGCCGAGGCGGCTGGCATCGAAGGCGACTTCCCGCTCGACGACTTCACCCAGATGCGTCTCCTCGAAGGCCTCGACGACATCGGCCTGACCCTGCGCCACGCCGATGCCATCGCGGCCTACGAGAAGACCCGCCCCGCCTTCCTCCCGACGACCGCCTAGCGCTATTTGGCGGTCGCCACCAGGGTGACGTCGGGCCCTGGCTTCTTCGAACCGGGCGTCGGCTGGGGGGAGACCTTGAGCACTGCTTGGTTGGCTGTCACGTAGACCAGGCTGGCGGTGTTGGCGGCCATGCCGGCGACGTCGCTGAGACGGTCGGACTGCCAGGTGATGCCGTCGCGACTGGTGAGCACACGGAAGTCGGGCTGTGCCCGGCTGCCCGCCTCCTTGTCGACGGGAGCGATGACAGCCACCACACCGAACGGGCCGATGCCGGCAACCGTCACCATCCGATCCGTGCCGGCGGGCGCATCGATGAGCGTGCCCAATGACGTGGGCGTCCAGTTGCCGGCCCCGTCGGAGCGCAGCAGCACCGGTCCGCCGTCGCCCTCGGCCACGATTGCGGGCTGGCCGTTGAGCAGGCCGCTCGCACTGGTCCACGAGACGCCGTGCTCGACCGACGGCGCGCCGTCCCATGTGCGGCCGTCAGCCGAGTGCACGATCGTGAGCTGCGACGGCGGCTGCTGCTGCGTCTTCGTGGGCGCCACGCCGTAGCTGGCGGACAACACCACGTCGAAGCCGTCCTTGCCCGCCACGACCGCAGTGGCGTCACCGGTGCCGTCGGGGGTGGGCAGATCGATGCGCTCGAAGTGCGTCGAACCGGGCGGGGCGTAGAAGCCGATGGGCTGGTGCTTGATCGCCTTGAGCAGGTCACCGTCGACGCCGAGCTGCGCCCAGGTGTACGAGGCCGTCACACCCCGCGCCTGCTGCGGGCTGACCTCGACCGGCTGCTGCCCGGCGGTGCGCTCCATCGCCGGCTTCGAGCCATCGCCTGGCATGCAGTAGGTCGGGTACACCGGGCCGGGCGGTGCGGCCGGATTCGAAGTGTCTCCGCCCTTGTCCGAGACGGTTCCCGCCGGACACGGGTCCTTCGCAGGTGGCGCTCCGAGGACGTCGACACCTGTCTCGGTGAGGGCCCAGCCGTACGGAGCGGTGGCGCCGTTGGGCAGGACCTTGTTCACGTCGAGCTGCGCCGTCGGTGTCGCCACCGCCACGGTTCCCTTGGCGCCTGACGCGATCTGGGCGATGCCAAGGCCCGACGACGACGACTTCGTCGCCACCGCGTTCATGTCGACCGGCAGGTCTGCCTCCTGCCACGTCTTGCCGCCGTCGTCCGACCAGCCCGACACGAGGCGTGAGCTCTTCTGCCCACCAACGGCGGCCGTGGCCGGTCCCGTACCCACGGCGTAGATGCGGTCGGACGTGGGCGAGAGGTCGGCGATGTAGAGGTCGTTCGAGAGCGTCGAAACCGACTGCCACTCACTGCCGTCGTCGGACTTCCACACCACCCGGTTCTGCGGCGCGTTGGCGTCGACCTGGCCGGGAGCAGTCGACAGGGCGTACACGGGGCCGGCGCCCTTGGCGATGGGCGAGAACGCGAGCGTGGTGCCGGGGTTGACGCGCTTCCACGAGATGCCCAGGTCGGCGACATGGGCCGGCTCGCCGGCGACGTGCACCGGCACCACGTGGTGGTCACTACCCGTGGAGACGACGACAGCGATGAGGGCGACGACGGCGGCGATCGTGGAGACCGTCGTCAGGGCCCGGCGGTTGCGGGTGCGGTCGCCGGCGCGGGTCATCACCGCATCGACATCACCGGGAGGAACGTCGAAGGCGGCCGCGCGGGTGCGGAGTTCGTTGTCGAGGTTGTTGCTCATGCGTGCTCCTCGGGCCCATCGGGCTTCAGGTGGTGGAGGTCGGACTGCAGGGTGCGGAGGGCACGATGAAGACGGCTCTTCACGGTGCCCGGACGGGTGTTGAGGGCGGCCGCCGTCTCGGCCTCGGACAGGCCGAGATAGAAGCGGCACACGACGACCGATCGTTGCGACACGTTGAGCCGCGCCAGCGCGTCACGAACCGAAGGCTCAGCCACCGACTCGATGTCGGTGGGGTCGACCTCGGCGTGTGGCTTGGGGGCGCGGCGGACGCGTCGCAGAACCGACGTCGCCCAGTTGAGACCGACGCGGTAGACCCACCCGGCCGGGTTGTCGTAGCCACCGATGCGGTCCCACCGTTGGTAGGCCCGCACCATCGCCTCGTCGGTCGCCTCAGCGGCGAGGTGAACGTCGCCGAGCGTCAAGGCGAGGGCGCGCACCACGCCGTCGCGTTCTTCTGCATAGAACGCGACAAACGAGTGGTCGGTGGTCACGCGCAGCTCGGTGTGCGTGTCTGCCACCATTGGTTCGGCCGGGAGTTGGTAACTCAACGTTCCGTCCACGGCGGGTACACCACCGACGGCCCCATCAGGTTCCATCGGCCTGCTCCAGAACCGACTGGGCCCGGGTGTCGTGGGCGTCTCGCGAGAGCGCCCGCCTGGCAGCTGCCTTCGCCTCCGGCCACCGGCCCGCCTTGGCGTACGCCAGGGCGAGGTCGGTCGACGCGGCCGAACTGCCGGGCGCCAGTTGCTCGGCGGCCAGCCACGCGGTCTCGGCGGCGGCGTCGTTGCCGGTGAGCTGCTCGACCACCCCGAGGCGGAGGAGAACGGCGGCGTCACGCGGATCGTCGCGGGCGAGCTTGCGGAGAGCGGTACGGGCGGTGAGCAGCTCGGCGTGGCTGCCGTCGGCGCGAGCCTGGGCGAGCAGGAGGCGAGCCCGCTCACTCCGGACCACCGGATCGTTCGGCGAGACGCGGGCAGCGTCGTCGAGCTGGCTGATGGCGGCGGCCAAGCCGGACGGGCCCTCCGATTCGAACGCACGGGCAGCGACGAGTCGGTAGCGAACCTGGTCGGGGCGGAGATCAGCGGCGCGGCTGGCATGGGTGACACCGGTGGCCGACAGGGTCGAGCGTGCCGCTTGGTCGGCGATCACGTCCGCCATACCGGCCACGACGGCGACACCGGCCAAGGCGCCGGCGGCGAGGGGCACGAGCGCGGGCGCGTGCACCTCGGTCAACTCATCGGCGCGCGCCGTCGCCGCGACCACGACGCCCGCCAGCAGCCAAACGACCGGCTCGAGCTCGCCGATCGGGAACAGCGCGAGCGACTGCACCCAGTACGCGAGCACGCCCACGGCCAGACCCGTCACCCACATCGGCGTGGTCGGCGTGCGCAGCGCCCGCCAGTGGAACCGGCCGACCGCCAACAGCAACACCAGATAGAACGCCAGCCCCAGCAGCCCGGTCGTGACGGCGACGTCGAGTACCGCACTGTGGGCGCGGTCGGGCAACGGCGTACGGCCGTGGGCCCGCTCGTACGCATCGTCCACCGCCGTTCCGAATGCGATGCGGTACCCCTCGGGGCCCACTCCCAACAGCGGGTGGTGCTCGACGACCCGCGCCGCCACCCGCCACTCGTCCAGCCGTCCGCGCACACCGCCGTTGCGGTCGTTCATCAGATCGGGCACGCGCCCGGCCACGCCGGTCGCGAAGGCCAGGCCGACTGCACCCAGTGCAACCGCACCAAGGACTCGCTTGCCCGATCGAGGGACGAACCACACGGCGACGAATGCCCCCAACCACGCGGCCCGGGCGCCCGACGCAACCAACGCCACGACGCACGCGCCGCCCGCGAGAGCGGCGGCCGCACGCGCACGGCGCGCCCACGCGCCATCCGCAGCGACGCCGAACGCGATCGGCGCCAGCAACACGGCGGCGGCACCCAGATAGGCGGACGACCCGAACGGCCCCACCGGCCGGCTGTCCACCCCGACCAACCGCAGCGGATGCCACCCCAACGCCTCAGCCGTCGCCCACACCCCCACGACGCCCGCCGCGATGGCGGCCCCGACGGCGACAACGCGCCGGTCGCCCCGCGCCACCTGTTGGCCGACCACGAACGCCAAGCCGCACAACAACCACGTCAGGGCGCCGAAGTGCCGCTCGGGCGTGCCCGTCCAGGCGTACACGCGGTCGACACCGGCGGCGGCTGCCACCACCACGACGGCCCCGAAGGCCACGCCCGCCCAGGCGGGACGCCGGGCCACGCGGACCGGGAGGCCCCACAGCGCGGCAGTCCCCGCCGACAGCACCAACGCGGGAACGACGAGCCACTTGATCGGGCCGAACGGCGCCAGCCCGCGCGGGTCCACCACCAGCGCCCCCACGGGGAGCGCGGCGGCCAGCACGGTCCGCCGGGAGAGCCTCATTCGCATGGACGTTACGACCGACACACGCCCGAACCACCTGGCCGGTTCCCGATTGTGGAGAGGGAACGGGAGGGTCCTAGGCTCGTTGCCATGACCGAGATTGCTGCGCCGGCGACCACGAGCCTGCTCGCCCGCTGGCGGCACATCCTGCGCACCACCAATCCCCCCGAGGGCGACCTCGACTTCGTCTCTCGCTGGTTGGTGCTGACCCGGGCGGCAGTGCTGCCCATGACGATCACCGCCGGCATCGTCGCCGGCCTTCTGGCCGTCGGGCACGGCGTGAACGTCGGCCTGTACCTGCTGGCTGTCGTCGGCATCATCCTCGCCCACATGTCGAACAACTTGATGAACGACCTGTTCGACCTGGAGGCCGGTTCCGACACCAAGGAGTACCCGCGGGCCCTCTACGCCCCCCACCCGATCCTCAGCGGCATGATCAGCCGGCGCGGTCTCGCCATCGCGTCGCTGGTCGTCAACGTGCTCGACCTCGGCATCCTCATCGTGCTGGCGGCCGAGCGGGGCTGGCCCGTCGTGGCCTTCGCCCTCGGCGGGTTCTTCCTGAGTGTGGCGTACACCACGCCCCCGCTGCGCCTGAAGAAGCGCGGCCTCGGCGAGCTCGACGTGATGCTCGTGTGGGGGCCGCTGATGATCGCCGGGACCTACTACAGCGCGGTCGGGTCGCTGCCGTGGCAGGTGTGGCCCGCCTCGATCCCCTACGGGCTGCTCTGCACGGCCGTGCTGATGGGTAAGCACATCGACAAGCTGCCGTGGGACGAGGCGGCGGCCGTGCGCACGCTGCCGGTGATCCTTGGTGAGCCCCGGGCGCGAACGCTGACGAAGTTCCTGATGGTCGCTTTCTACG
>JAFATL010000595.1 GCA_019243975.1 Actinomycetota bacterium
GTGCCCGCCGAGTAGTGCGACAGCTCGTCGGCGTCGTGCGGGCGCAGGCGCAGCTTGTCCTTGGGGATGCCGTGCTCGACGTACCAGTTGAAGCGCTCCTGGCACCAGTACTCGTACCACTTGGGGCCCTCGTCGGGCGGCACGAAGTACTCCATCTCCATCTGCTCGAACTCGCGCGTGCGGAACACGAAGTTGCCGGGCGTGATCTCGTTGCGGAACGACTTGCCGATCTGGGCAATGCCGAACGGCGGCTTCTTGCGCGTCGAGTTCAACACGTTGAGGAAGTTGACGAACATGCCCTGGGCCGTCTCCGGCCGCAGGTACGCGGTGGACGCGTCGGTCTCGACCGGGCCCACGAACGTCTTGAACATCAGGTTGAAGGCGCGGCCCTCGGTGAAGCTGTCCTTGGCGCCGCAGTTGGGACACGTGTGCGGGTCCTCGAGGTGGTCCTCGCGGAAGCGCTCGTTGCAATTGCGGCAGTCGACCAGCGTGTCGGCGAATCCGGCGCCCAAGTGGCCGGACGCCTCCCAGATCTTCGGGCTGGACAGGATGGCGGCCTCGATGCCCACGACGTCGTCGCGCATCTGCACCATGGAGCGCCACCACGCCTCGCGCACGTTGCGCAGCATGAGCACGCCGAGGGGCCCGTAGTCGTAGGTGGAGCGGAAACCGCCGTAGATCTCGGCGGACGGGAACACAAAACCCCGTCGCTTGCAGAGATTGACGACCTTCTCCATCAGTTCGGGCTGGGACGACTGCTCAGGCATCCCGACGAGGATAGAGAGTCAGAGAACGTGCAACGAACGGATACGCCGCTCGAGGTGGAACTCCATGGCGTAGGAGGCGAGGGCCCGCACCTCCAGGGCGGCCGGCCCGTCGGGCTCGTCGAGCACGCGGGTGAGGTCACCGCCGAGGATGCGGCGGATGAGCGCCAGCGCATCGGGGCTGGCCGGCATGCCCTGGCGGCACGACCGGCACAACACGCCGCCCTGACCCAGCTCGAACGCCACCAGGTCGTCTTCGGCCCCGCACCGGGCGCACTGGTCGAGCAGGGGCTGCGAGCCCTCCAGGGCCAGCAGCTTCCAGAAGAACGCCGGCACCAGCAGCGGCGCGGTGGGCCGGGCCGCCAGCGCCCGCAGGGCGCCCACGAGCATCTGGTACAACCGCGGGTTGGCCTCGCGCTCCTGGGAGACCTGGTCGACCGCCTCCAGCATCGACGTGGCCTGGGCCAGCCGGTCGAGGTCCTCCCGGATGGCGCGGAAGTGGTCGATCGTCTCGGCCTGGGTGACGGTGTCGAGCTCGCGCCCCGCGTACAGCTGCAGGGCGACGTGGCTCATGGGCTCGAGGCGGGCGCCGAACCGGCTCTTGGTCTTGCGCACGCCCTTCACCACGGCCCGCACCTTGCCGTGGCCCTCGGTGACGATGCTCACGATGCGGTCGGCCTCACCGAGGCGGATCGTCCGCAGCACCACCCCCTGGTCCCGATAGAGCATCGCTAAATGGCCCCGAACCGTCGGTCCCGGCGTTGGTACTCCCGCACCGCCTCGAAGAGGTGCTCGCGCCGGAAGTCGGGCCACAGCACGTCGGTGAACACGAGCTCGCTGTAGGCCAGCTCCCACAACAGGAAGTTGGAGATCCGGAACTCGCCCGACGTGCGCACCATCAGATCGGGGTCGGGCATGTCGGGCAGGTAGAGCCGCGACCGGATCGCCTTCTCGTCGACCTTGTCGGGCTTCACGCCCTCGGCCACGAGTCGCTTCACGGCGTCGACGATCTCGGACCGGCCGCCGTAGTTGAAGGCGATGGTGAACGTCATGCGCCGGTTCTTCTCGGTGAGGGCGGCCGCCTCGTCCATCTGACGCAGCAGGCGCTTGGGCACCCGCCAGTCGCGCCGACCGGCGAAGCGCATGCGCACGCCCCGCTCGTTCAGCTCGTCACGCCGGCGCACCAGGATCGACTCGTTGAACCCCATGAGGTAGCGCACCTCGTCGGGCGGCCGGCGCCAGTTCTCGGTGGAGAAGGCGTAGACGGTGAGCCACTTGGTCCCGAGGTCGAGGGCGCCCTCGACGGTGTCGAACAGCGCCTCCTCCCCCGCCGCGTGGCCCTCGGTACGTGGAAGCCCGCGCTTGCTGGCCCAGCGCCCGTTCCCGTCCATCACACAGGCCACGTGGGCCGGAATGCGAGAGGGATCGATGCCGTCCAGCTCCATACCCCTCGGACGGTACAGCCTGACCCGGCCCTGAACGCGCAACCGCCGGGCGCCGCAACAAGCGACGCCCGGCGGATGCTCAGTTCTGGATGGCTACGGACCCGTGTTGATGCTGAAGCACCCGGTGCAGGTATTGCTGCCGCCGTCAGGGTTGAGCACCGTGATACTACGAGCACCTGTCGGGGCATCCGAGGCGACGGTGATGTTCGTCGTCAACGACGTCGCGCTGTTGAACGTTGTCGAGTTGACGGTGATACCCGTCGCCGGACTGAAGCCGACGGCCGCGCCCGGCTGGAACCCGGTCCCGTTGATGAGCACGTTCTGCGTTGCGGTCTGCTTCACAGAACTCGGGTTGGCCCCCGTCACGGTCGGCGCCGGGTTAACGGTGAAGCACCCGGTGCAGGTACCCGAGCCCGCGGTCGGCGTCGTGTTGGTCACCGTGACGTTTCCAGTGCCCGGGGTGGCGTTACCCGCCACCGTGACCGGGACCGTGATGGTGTCCGGAGCGGTCACCGCCTCCGGACCCTGCTTGGTAATGCCGCTATTGGAGAACGTCACGACCGACGACGAGTTGAAGTTCGTCCCCTTGATCGTGAGCGTCTGCGACGTGCCGGCGCCCTTCGAGCTGGGGGAAACCGACGACACCGTCGGGGCCGGCCCGACGCTGAAGCAACCGGTGCACGATCCGACACCACCGTTACCCACATTGGTGACCGTGACGTTGCGAGCTCCGGTAGGAGCGTTGGCGTCCACGGACACGCCGGTCAGCGTGATGGTGTTGGGATCGCTGGCGGTGGCAGTGGGCTCACCGGTGAAGTGCACGCCACTGCCCGAGAAGGTCACCTTCACGCCACCAGGCCCGGTCTGGAAGTTGGCACCCTTGATGGTCAGGGTCTGCGCGGTGTCGCCCGGGTTGAGCGAGTTGCCGCCGTTGCTGTTCCTGACCGTGCTCACGGTCGGGCCCGGATCGACGGTGAAGCAACCCGTGCAGGACCCCGAGCCGCCGTCAGGATTGGTGACGGTGACGTTGCGGGGACCAGGAGCGGCGCCCGACGCCACGCCCACCGTGACCGTGATGTGGCTGCTGTCGGTCACCCGGACGTTGCTGAGGGTGAGGCCGTCAGGCGGCTGGATGGTGGGCACGGCCCCCTGCTGGAAGCCGCCACCCGTGATCACCACGTCGGCCGCCGGGCTGCCCGCTGCCCTGCTCGGGCTGGTGCTGCTGACCGTGGGCTTGCCGGTGATGGTGAAGCAGCCCGTGCACGAGCCAGCGCCACCGTCGGCATTCGTCACGAAGACCGTGCGGGCGCCAGGTGCCGCCGCCGGGTCAACGCTGATGTTGGCGGTGATGTGGGTTGAGTCGGTCACGGTGATCTTGTTGACCGTGACGCCAGGACCGAAGCTCACGTTGGCCGGATTCTGGAAGTCGGAGCCGTTAATGACGACGTCCTTATTGGTGGTCCCCTGACCGGCGGAGTTCGGGCTTGTACCCGTCACCGTCGGCGCCTTGGTCACCGTGAAGGCACCCGGGATCGACACGCCGCCGCTCGGCGACGGGTTGGTGATCTGCAGGTCACGGGGGCCAGGAGTGGCGTTCGACGCGATCTGCAGGTCGAAGACGAGCGTCGACGCATCCGGACTGGTCACATTGCTCACAGTCATGCCGTTGTTGGTGACACTGGTGCTGCCCGGCGTGAAGCTCACCTGCGAGCTACCGGAAAGGTTGGTGCCCTTGATGGTGATCGGGTTGCCGCCGGCCTGCGTAAAGCTGGCACCCTGGCCGCCCTTGTTGGGGCTGATCGACTGGACCGTCGGTTCCGGCCCAATACTGAAGCAGCCGGTGCACGAGCCTGCGCCGCCGTTGTTGGGGTTGGTCACGGTGACCGTGCGCGGACCGTGCGGCGTGCCCGGCGCCACGCTGATGTGGGCCACGACGTGCTGCGCATCAGTGAAGTCGGTCGAGTTCACCGTGATCTTGGGATCGTTGAACGACGCCGTGGCGCCGCTGGCGAACCCAGTACCGGTGATCGTCACGTCGGCCGGCGTCGGGTTGTTCGCGTCTGGCGTGATCGAGTTCGGGTTGGTGGAGATCACCTGCGGCCCCGCCGTGACGGCGAAGCCGTTGGCGAACTTGCCGGTGCCGCCGTCGGGGTTGGTGACGATGACGTCGCGGGCGCCGACGGGAGCGTTCGACGCGATCGTGACCGTGGCCGTGATCTGCGTCGGGCTGTTGAACGTCACGTTGCTGACCGTGACGCCGGTGCCCGAGAAGCTCGGGGTGGCGCCGTTGGCAAAGCCGGTGCCGGCGATGTTGACGTTCTGGATCGTCGAGCCCTGCGCACCCGTGTTGGGCGTGATGTTGCTCACGGTCGGGGCTGCGCTGATGGTGAAGCAGCCGGTGCACTTGGCGGTCTGCGAGTCAGGTCGGGTGACGGTGACGTCGCGGGCGCCCGTGGGGGCGTTACCGGCGACCGTGA
>JAFATL010000271.1 GCA_019243975.1 Actinomycetota bacterium
CGCGCCGAGCACGGCCAGCTCGCCTTCCTCGAAGCCGTCGAAGCCGGTGCGGTTGTAGGTGCACAGCACGCCGATCACGTCGGTGCCGTGCACGAGCGGCGACGCGACGCAGTTGCGCCAGCCCTCGGCATCGAGCAGCGCGGCCGCGGCCGGCTCGGCGTATCCGACCGCGACGCGCGCTGCCTGTCCGCGAGCGAGCAGCAGGGATGCGAGTGAATGCTGCTCGTTCGGCTGGATCTCGACGCTGTAGGTCTGCTCGTCACCGTCCGACAGGCGGTGCACGGTGCGGCCGTCGGGGCCGGCCAGGACGAGCTCGACGACTTCGGACTCGAAGCACTCACGCACCTCGGCGAGGAAGCGGCCGATGGCGTGGATGGGGTCGATCGAGCTGGCCAGCGCCAGCGTCGCCCGGTGCAACGAAGCGACGCGCGCCCGGTCGGCGCGCGCCTCGGCGTAGCCCTTCTGCGCCCAGTTGAGGGCGAGCAGGGGCACGAAGAAGAGGAAGACGACGGCTGGCTTCCACTGGTAGGCGGCCACGAACAACATGCCGAAGGCGAGGTTGAGCCCGCCGCCGATGACCCACCCCGGCACGATGAGGTTGCGCAGTCCTTCCGCCACCTCGCGCAGCGACTGCTGTTGGGCGAGGGCGATGACGGCGGCGAAGGCGAGGTGGTTGACGACGAGCATCACGCCCAAGGCCGCGCACAGCGCACCGACGTTGTGCCAACTCAGGTCCGGGCCCTGGCGCAGCACCGAGAGCACGAGGGCGCCGCTGCCGGCCGCCGCCATCCACTGGGCGATGTTGAACGCCGCCTTCACCGGCTGGTTGCGGTGCAGGACCGATTCCACCAGGTTGGCCAGCAACACCACGGCCACGACCACCCAGCCGGCGAAGGCGAAGAGCATCGGCGCCATGGCCGCCTCGAACAGGTCGAGGGCCTCGATCTCGTCGCGGTAGCGGAACCGGATCTGGATGAACGCGCCCACCACGAGGAGGGCGGCCAGCGGTCCGAGCCAGGCCCAGTCGTTGGCGCCCGCGCCCGTGCGAGCGAGGTCGATGCCGGCGGTGGCGACGCCCGCGCCCGCCAGGGTGGCGGTGAGGGCGAGGACCGACCGGGGGAGCGTGGGTGACTGACTCACGCCATCCTCTATCGGCTACTCCCAGGCCCCGTACCAGGCCGAGCCGTACCAACGCGACCCGTACCAGCGGGAGCCTGTCGCCTGCCCGTACCAGCGGGACCCGTACCAGCGGGACCCGTCCACCTCGCCGTACCACCGGGAGCCGTACCAGCGCGAGCCGTACCAACGGGAGCCGGCCGCGTCGGTGGTGTACCAGGTGATGGGGTTCCAGAGCCCGAGCGTGTAGACGAGCGGGTTCCACAGCAGGTTCTGCGCCGTCAGCGTGCCGCTGACGAGCGTGCCCATCGGGTCGTTGAGCGTGACCAGCACGCTGCCCCGGCTGAGGTCGAGGCTGCCGAGGCCGTTCGAGCGGGCGACGCCCTGGTTGGCCAGGCCGGCGGTTGCCGTGCGGGCGCTGTTGACGTCGACGATGCCGGCGCCGACCGCCATCGCGTCGGTCGACGCCACGTTGTGGGCCGTCGCCATGAGGGCGAACTTGATGCGGTCGGGCGTCCACGACGGGTTGGCCTGGTTGAGCAGGGCGACGGCGCCCGACACCTCACCGGTGGAGAACGACGTCCCGCTGCCCTTGCGGTAGGCACCGTCGACATAGGTGGGGAACTGCACGTCGACGTCGCTCCCGGGCGCCCGCAGGGAGACGATGTGGGCGCCCGGTGCGACGACGTCGGGCTTGGCCAGGCCGTCCGCCGCCGTCGGGCCGTGGCTGGAGAAGTCGGGCAGCTCGTCGTCGCCCAGGCCGGGCGTGCCCATGTCGTCGACGGCGCCCACGGTGATGACGAGCGGGTCGTCACCGGGCTTGGAGATGGTCTGGGCATCGGGGCCGCGGTTGCTGGCGGCCACGACGACGGTGATGCCGCTGTCCCACGCCTTTTCGACGGCGAAGTTGAGCGGGTCGACGGTGTAGCTCTGCGTGGAGTCGGTACCGAGGGAGAGGTTGACGACCTTGATGCCGTAGCGGTCCTTGAACGACACCACCCACTGGATGGCGGCCAGGACGTTGCTCACGTCGGCCGAGCCGTCGCGGCCGGCCACCTTCACCGACAGCACATTGGCGCTGGGGGCGATGCCCTTCCAGGCGCCGTTCGAGGAGGCGCCGTTGCCGGCGATGAGGCCGGCGACGAACGTGCCGTGGCCGTAGTTGTCGGTGCAGTCGGGCTCGCCCGACAGGTTGAGGCACGGCTGCGGTGCCTGGAGGAGGTTGAGGTCGTTCTTGACCGGGACGATGCGGCCGGCCAGGTCGGGGACGTTGGCGATGCCGGTGTCGATGACGGCCACGGTGACGCCCTGGCCCGTGTAGCCGGCCCGCCACATGTCGTCGGCCTGCATCTCCTGCGGGGCGACGGACTTGAGGGCGGCCTGGCCGTTGCCTCCGCCACCGCCGCCGAGCAGGCCGGTGGGCTGCATCTTCTCGTCGAGGGTGACGGCCCGGATGCCGTCGAGGCTGCTGAGCTCGCCGGTGGCGCTGGTCGGGATCGTCGCCGCGAACCCGTCGACGATCGACAGGTCACGGGTGACGGTGCCGCCGAGGTGCTCGATCGCCGCCTCCGGGCCGTGGTCGGAGGCGGAGTCCTTCTGGACGATGACGTCGACGTTCGCGGTGGTGGCGCCGGTCACGCGCGAGTCGACTACCGCCGCCGCGCCTGCCGGGTGAGCGCTCGCCGGGCTCCCGACCAGCGGCGCCCCTGCGAACCCGACGACCGCCGCCAGCACGACGGCAACACGCCGCCAACCCGCTCCGAGCATCCCGACCCTCCGTGTGACCCCCACCAAGCAGTATTCGGTCGGGCCTGACCGCGCACCATGGCTCCCGGGCGTCAACGTCCATGGTCCCGCCGGGTAGTTGCGGAGGTGGCCTCACCGGGTGGTGCTGTCACTGGGCAGACGCCCATTTCGTGACTTGACCGTCCGAGGCGTGCCGTTTCGCAGGTCGCCGCTCAGTGCGGCGACAATGGGCACGTGACCCCGCAGTCCCACCGTCGCGACTTCTCGATCATCGCCCACGTCGACCATGGCAAGTCGACGCTGACCGACCGGATCCTGGAGATCACCGGTGCCGTGAGCGCCCGCGACATGCGCGAGCAGTACATGGACTCGATGGACATCGAGCGCGAGCGGGGCATCACCATCAAGGCCCAGAACGCCCGGGTGCAGTGGAAGGGCCACGACCTGTTCCTCATCGACACCCCGGGCCACGTCGACTTCGGTTACGAGGTGTCGCGCAGCCTGGCCGCGTGCGAGGGCGTGATCCTCGTGGTCGATGCGTCGCAGGGCATCGAGGCGCAAACCCTCGCCAACTGCTACCAGGCCCTCGAGCACGACCTGGCGATCGTGGCGTGCCTCAACAAGATCGACCTGCCCGCCGCCGACCCCGAGCGCTACGCGGCTGAGATCGAGACCGTGCTCGGGATCCCGGCCGACGAGATCCTGCACGTGTCGGCCAAGAC
>JAFATL010000010.1 GCA_019243975.1 Actinomycetota bacterium
GTAGAGCGTGTCGGCGTCGACCGCGGAGACGATCCCGCGCTCGGGCACGTCACAGAGCTGGGAGATCTTCTCCTTGAGCCGCGTGGGGATCGGCCGGTCGGAGCGGCAGACGATGGCGTCGGGCTGGATACCCCGGCTGCGCAGCTCGGTGACCGAGTGCTGGGTGGGCTTCGTCTTCTGCTCACCCGACGGGCCGAGGTACGGCACCAGTGTGACGTGCAGGTAGCAGACGTTGTCGCGGCCGACGTCCTTGCGGAACTGCCGGATGGCTTCGAGGAAGGGAAGGATCTCGATGTCGCCCACGGTGCCGCCCACCTCGGTGATGATCACGTCGACGTCGTCGGATGCGAGGCGGGTGATGCGGTCCTTGATCTCGTCGGTGATGTGCGGGATCACCTGCACGGTCTTGCCGAGGAAGTCGCCCCGGCGCTCCTTGCCGATGACGCTCTGGTAGATCGAGCCGGTCGTGGCGTTGGAGTCGCGGTGCAGGTTCTCGTCGATGAACCGCTCGTAGTGCCCGAGGTCGAGGTCGGTCTCACCACCGTCGTCGGTGACGAACACCTCGCCGTGCTCGAACGGGTTCATGGTGCCGGGGTCGACGTTGATGTACGGGTCGAGCTTCTGCATGGTGACCCGGAGTCCCCGGCACTTGAGCAGTCGACCAAGGGAGGAGGCGGTCAGGCCCTTGCCGAGCGAACTGGACACGCCACCCGTCACGAAGATGTGTTTCGTCACGGGAGCCCACCCTACCTCAGGTTCCGCTCCCATCCGTGGACGGCAGCGGGCGCAGGCTGATGGCCCGCAATTGCTCGGCGTCGACGTTGCGCTCGGCGACCAACGCCTGGGTTCCGAACGGGTCGACGGCCACGGCCGTTGCGCCCTTGGCCACGCGGGCCAGCCGCACGCGCGAACCGCCGGCCGCGGGAACCGCCCACACCGCCGCGTCGGTGGCGTACACGAGCCACACCGCCGTGCCGACGGTGACCGGCCCCAACGCGTCGGCTGACTCGCCCGCCGCGCTGATCACGCGACGGGCGCCGGACGACAGGGTGAGCACTTCGGCCCGGTTGGCCTTCTGCGACAGCGCGGTGACCAGCACGTGGTCGGCGTCGACGTACCGCGGCGCGTGCACGGCCCGGGCGCCCAGTTCGCGCACCGCCCCCGTGGCCAGGTCGACACCGACGAGGTGCAGCCGCTCGGGGCCGCCGAGGGCCTGTACGTCCTCCGCCACTGCAACTGCACTGCGGCCGTCGGGCGCCACGGCCATGCCGTAGCCGCTGCCCACGGAGAAGGCCGGGTTCAGTGGGACGGCGCCGAGGTCCGTCCCGTCGAGACGCAGCACGTTGAGTTGGCCGGTCGACGCCGGCCCCTCGGCGATGAGCAACGCCGTGCCCGACGGCATCCACGCGTACTCGACGGCGTGCGACCCCGGCGGCGTCACCAGCCGCACCTTGCCGCCGGAGGTGACCGAGCCGATGCCCTGCCCCGACTTCACCGCTAGCACCGTGCCGCTGGGGTTGTAGGCGGCGCCGTAGGCGCCCACTTCGACGCGCCCGCTGCGATCGAACAGCTCGGGCCGAACGGGTGCGAGCCCGCGCACCGACGAGTGCGCGCACGCGGTGAACGCTGTCGCCAGTACCAGGAGCGCCAGGACGGTCCGCGCCCCGGCGCCCTTCACGGCCGGCGCCCGATGCCGTCGAGGGCGCGCAGGGGCGGCGTGCGTTCGATGACCTCGCTGAACGACACCAGCTCGCTGGCCAGGTTGGCGGCCACCAGCACGGCGAGGGCGATCAGCCGCGCCGTCGGGCTGGCGGTCAGCACGATGCCCAACCCGAGGGCGGCGCCCAACGCGTTCGAACCGGTGTCGCCCAGCATCAGGCGCTCGTGGAGATCATCGAGGAGGAGCCCGGCGCTGGCGCCCGCCAGCACCGCCACCTCGCTCAGCGACCGCGAGCCGTGGGCGATCACGGCCAGCACCACGAACGCCACCAGACCGCTCTTGCCGGCGCGCCCGGGCGCCCGGTCGAGGAGGTTGCCGAGGTTGGCGGCTAGAGCCACCACGGCGGCGTCGACGAACAGACGCCCGAGCGACCGGGGCGACGTCGCCATGGCGACGGCGATGGCCGCCACCGCGCCGCCGCCGAGGATCTTGGCCCCGCCCGTCGTCAGCCGGCCCCGGCCCAGTGCGCGCAGATGCCCCCGGAAGCCGCGGTCGTCGCCCCGGTCGCCCACGAGGTCGTCGGCCAAGCCCACCAGCGCGAGGCCGACGACCGCCAGCACCACGGCCAGGCGGGCGCCCGACAGCCCTTGACGGTCGCCGACGCCGGCGGCCGACAGCACGATGCGACCTGCTT
>JAFATL010000093.1 GCA_019243975.1 Actinomycetota bacterium
GGCCGGGTGCGCCTGGTGCAGCCTCCGGCGGGCGACGCGTGGCTCGGCGATCGAGTTGGCCGCCTGGCCCACCTTGCCTTCACCACTGAAGACCCCGGGGCTGTCGCGGGCGCACGGGACCGAGGCGACGGGACCTTCACGGTGCCGCCCGACGTCAACCTGGGCACGCGCCTCGTGCTGTTCCCGCCCGTATAGCGCGGCGGCCCCCGTCTCCAGCAGTCCGACTTTCTCGGCCGCCGGTCGGCCGTCGCGAGGCACGAGCAGGCCGACAGCGAGCGACCGTCAGCGAGCGAGCGAAGAAGGAGCTCGTTTCCGGGGCAGCGTGCCGCATGCGACCGCGGCGGCCGCCAGCAGGATCAGCCCGGTGCGCAGGCCCCAGGCCGACGACACCCAGCCGACGACGGGCGGTCCGGCCACGAACCCCACGTAGCCGGCGGCCGTGATGCCGCCCACGATGAGGGCGGGCCGTTCCTCGCCACTGGTCGCCTCGGCCAAGAAGAGCGGCCAACACATCGAGACGCCGACGGCGGCCGCGGCCAAGCCGATGCCGGCGATGACGGGCACGGGCGACAGCGCTTCGGTGAGCAGTCCGGCGCCCGCCAGCACCGCTCCCGCCGACGCGCCCCGACCGGAATGCACGCCGCGCGCCCACCCGCCGGCAGTAGCGCGCGCGGTTGTCGCCAGCGACTGCCCGGCGACGTACGCCGCCGCGCCCGCCAGCACGCCGATGGCGAGCTTCGAACGCAAGAAGAGCACCCCCCACGTGTCGATGCCGCCCTCGACCAACGCGGCCAACGCGAACACGAACGCCAGCCGCAACAACCCGGCCCGGCCCAACGCCGCCAGCCCGTCCCGGATCGACACGGGCTCGCCCGGCTCACCGGCGGGGAGGTCGGTACGCGCCGCGTCGACGGCGAGCACCACCGCCAACGCTGCGATGCAGGTCCACACCACCCGCCAGCTGACGCCACCGTGGACGAGCAGTGCCGTGACGCCCGCGCCCAGTACCGCGCCGCCGTTGAACAACGCGTGGAACCGCAGCAGGCCGCCGGGCGTGTCGGCCAAGGCGGCGGAAGCGGCGACGTTCATGACCACGTCCACCCCGCCGCCGACGGCAACCGAGACGACGAACAGGGCGATGAAGGCGGCCCGGTGGTGCAGCAACACGAGCACGCCCAGGCTGGCGGCCCACGCCACCAGGCAGGTGGACAACGCCAGCCGGGTGCCGTGCCGTTCGGCCAACGTGCCGCCCACCGCGTTGGCAACGGTGCCGCCGACCACCGCGATGGCCAGGACCGTCCCGAGGCCGGCATGGGACATGCCGAGGAACCGCTCGACGTCGATGGCGGCGATGGCCCAACTCCCCCAGAAGGCGCCGAACACGACGAAGGCGACCGCGACGGGTCGCAATGATCGACGCACCCGGCTAGTTCACGAAGACGGTGTGGAGGGATCGGCCGCCGTGTCGGCCGGTCCCGGCAACACCACGGGCGTCGTCTGGGCCGGGCCGCGAATGCCTTCCTCGCGCAAGCGGTCGAGGATGCGGCCGCGCAACATGCGCGCCAGTGCCGCCTGCTCTTTCGGTGCCGTCTTCACGACGAGGCGGATGGTCACGCCCGTGGCATCGACCGCATGCACCCCCCACACCTCGGGTGGCTCCAGGATGACGTCCGCCGACGCCGGGTCCTCGGCCACTGCGTTGGCGGCGGCGGCGATGGCGTCCATGGCCTTGGTGATGTCCTGGTCGGGGGCGATCTGCACGTCGATCACGGCGCGCGACCACTCCATCGACGCGTTGCCGACCTTGCGGATCTCGCCGTTGGGCACGTACCAGACCGTGCCGTCGACGCCGCGCACACGCGTGACGCGGAGGGTCACGTCCTCCACCGTGCCGGTGGCCCCGTTCAGGTCCACCTGGTCGCCGACGCCGTACTGGTCCTCGACGAGGATGAACATGCCCGAGATGAAGTCCTTCACCAGGCTCTGGGCGCCGAAGCCCACGGCGATGCCGGCGATGCCCGCGCCGGCGATCAGTGGCGCCAGGTTCACGCCCAACTCGCTCAGCGCCATGAAGGCGGCGATCACGTAAATCGAGGCCTTGATGAGCCCGGCCAGGACGTCGGCGATGGTGTCGGCCCGTTGCTGGGCTCGCGGCGACGAGATCTTGATGGGGGCCCGGGCCTGGGCGCCCTTCAGCAGGCGGCGGACGGCCCGGGCGCACAGGCGCCCGATGACCAGGGCGGCGATGAGGATCAGGGCGATCCGCAGCGGCCGCACCACGATGAACTGGACCGTGCGGGCGCCGAAGTCGCTCAGCCCCAGCTTCCGCCCCAGCTCGTAGACGTACCCGTGGTCCGGCACGGGGGTTCACCGTACTGGCGCGGCGGGCAACCACCTCGCTGTCGCCAGCCGTGTGACTTTTGCCCTCCTAGCCAACCTACCTACCAGTAGGTAGGCTGGAGTCCATGACAGTCGTCGAGACGCGCCCAGAGGGCGTCCCCTCCTTCGAGCGTGCCCTGCCGGCCGCCCGCCCCGGCCGGCGCCCCGCCGACGAGCGCATCAATTGGAAGACGTCGTGGCCGTTCTTCCTGGTGCACTTGCTGCCCTTCCTCGCCTTCTTCACCGGCGTCACCACGAAGGCAGTGGTGCTCTGCGTCGTCCTGTATTTCGGGCGGATGTTCTTCATCACCGCCGGCTACCACCGCTACTTCGCCCATCGCAGCTACCGCATGGGCCGGGTCCCGCAGTTCCTGATGGCCTTCGGCGGGTCGACCGCCGCCCAGAAGGGCGCCCTGTGGTGGGCCGCCCATCACCGCCAGCACCACCGCGCCACCGACACCGAGCTCGACGTGCACTCGCCGCTCAAGGGCATCTTCTGGAGCCACGTCGGCTGGATCCTGTGCAACAAGTACAAGGACACCGACCTCGACGGCATCCGTGACTTCGCCCAATACCCCGAGCTGATGTGGCTCGAGCGCAAGCAGTGGCTCGGGCCATGGCTGCTCGGCGTGGCGTCGTACCTCATCGCCGGGTGGAGCGGCCTGGTGATCGGCTTCTTCCTCTCGACCGTGCTGCTGTGGCACGGCACGTTCCTCGTGAACTCAGCCGCCCACCTCATCGGCCGGCGCCGCTATGCCACCCAGGACACGAGCCGCAACTCGTTCATCGTCGCCCTCTTCACCGGCGGCGAGGGCTGGCACAACAACCACCACTACTACCCGGCGTCTGCTCGCCAGGGCTTCTTCTGGTTCGAGTTCGACCCCACGTACTACGGCCTGCGCGCGCTGTCGCTCGTCGGCATCGTCAAGGACCTGCGCCAGCCCCCTGCGCGTGTGCGCAAGGCCGGCCGGCTCAAGGACGGCCACTTCGACGTGGGCATGTTCCGCGCCCACTGGTCGAAGGCCACCAACACGCTCGGCCGCTTCGCCATGAGCGCGACTGACGTCGAGGCCAAGAAGGCAGCGCTGGAGGCGTCCGTGCAGTCGGCGCTGCGAGCCGCCGACGAGCTGGCCAAGTCGTCGCGTCCTCGCCGGGTGGTGCTCCCGACCGAGTAACCGGTCGGGCGAATAGCCTCGCCGGCATGTCCTCGTTGGAGGCCGAACACCGGCGGTCGTGGTGGGGCTGGGGCTGGCAGGACCAGGCCCTCACAGCGGAACAGGCGGCCAACCTGGGCGCTGCCGTTGCGGCACGGCTCGGGCGGGACGAGATGGACGTGCGCCCGCCGCCCCGGCTGGAGGACCTCACGCTTCCCGCGACGCGCCTGACGCCGCCCGACTCGCTGGCGCGCATCTGCTCGTCGCTGGTCGAGGACCGCGCCGGGCACACCTACGGCAAGTCGTACCGCGACGTCGTCCGCGCGTTCGCGGGTGACTTCTCCGCCGCGCCCGACGTGGTGGCGTTCCCGGAGACCGAGCAAGACGTGGTCGCCATCCTCGATTGGTGCGCGGCGGAGAACGCGCCGTGCGTCCCCTACGGGGGCGGCTCGTCGGTCGTCGCAGGCGTCGAGTGCCCGGGCGCGGTGTCGATGGACCTCACCCGGCTCGACAAGGTGCTCGAGGTCGACACCGTGAGCCGGGCGGCGCGCATCCAGGCCGGCGCGTTGGGGCCGGTGCTGGAGGACCAGCTGCGGCCCCACGGCTACACGCTGCGCCACTTCCCGCAGTCGTTCGAGTTCTCGACGTTGGGCGGGTGGCTCGCGACCCGTTCCGGCGGTCACTACGCGACCGTGTACACGCACATCGACGACCTGGTGGAGTCGATGCGCGTCGTCACGCCCTGCGGCACGAGTGAGTCGCGGCGCTTGCCCGGCTCCGGCGCGGGGCCGTCGCCCGACCGCATGTTCCTCGGGTCGGAGGGGATCCTCGGCGTGATCACCGAGGCGTGGATGCGCATCCAGGAGCGGCCCAAGTTCCGTGCCTCCGCCGGCGTGCACTTCTCGACGTTGGCCGCCGGCGCCGAGGCGACGCGCGCCATCAGCCAGGCGGCGCTGTTCCCCACCAACTGCCGACTGCTCGATGCGGGCGAGGCCATGACGTCGGCGGGCGTCGCCGACGGCAACGCGCTGTTGGTGCTGGGCTTCGAGTCGGCCGACCACCCGGTGGACGCATGGATGGCCCGCGCCGTCGAGATCTGCATGGACCACGGCGGCGTCATTCCCGACGGTGTGAAGTCGTCGCAGACCGAAGGCGCGGCCGGCACGTGGCGCTCGTCGTTCATGCGGGCGCCGTACACGCGGGACGCCATGGTGTCGATGTCGGTGATCGTCGACACCTTCGAGACGTCGTGCACGTGGGACCGCTTCCCCGACATGCACGCGTCGGTGACTGCGGCCATGGAGAAGGCGCTCGTCGACGTGTGCGGCGCGGGGTGGACGACCGTGCGCTTCACCCACGTGTACCCCGACGGGCCCGCGCCCTACTTCACCTTCATCGGCCCCGGCCGCGCCGACTCGCTGTTGTCGCAGTGGTCGGAGCTGAAGTCCGCCGCTTCAGACGCCGTGCTCGCCGCCGGCGGCACCATCACCCATCATCACGCCGTCGGCCGCGACCACCGCCCCTGGTACGACCGCCAGCGTCCCGCCCCCTTCGCCGACGCCCTGCGCGCCGCCAAGAACGCCCTCGACCCCGCTGGCATCCTCAACCCCGGCGTCCTGATCGACGTCTAACGCCCGGCCAGGGCGTTCTGGGCCAAGCGGACGGCGATCGCGGCGGGCACCGCAGCCAACAACTGCGGAAGCACGAAGGTCACCCAGATCTGCATCGTCGACCGATTGGCAGCAACGCTCGTCGCGCCGAACACAGCGGCCAGGAACGTCACCGCGGCGACGACCACGCCCACCCGCAGTGCCAGCTGACCGACGCGTCCGATCTCGTCGGCGGGCGTGAGGAGGATCACCAGGACAGCGAGCAG
>JAFATL010000250.1 GCA_019243975.1 Actinomycetota bacterium
TCCGACGCCGATGCCGATGATGATCGCTGTGCCCAGCGCGGATGCCACCGCAGGTGCAACCAGCATGGAGAGCTCCCGTCCAAACGTCATCGCGCCGGCGGTGGCGGCCATCGTCAGGAGGGCGATGATCAGGTTCGGGATCGCCGCGATCCTCCTGTCACGGATTCCGTAAGCAACCCCGACGGTGCAGTTGTCGAGGTTCGACACCGCCGCGATCAGAACCGCCGAAAGCCAAAGCAACGCGGATCGCCCTCGCCGCTAGAAAGCCCGGGGGATCACGCGCTCCGCCTAGACGGCGTCGCCCGCCCGCGAGTCGAGATAGACGACGCAGACCCTGGGCGGTCCGCCAAACCAAGCGCTTGTCTCGCCCGTGCCGACGTACTCCGCAGGTCGCTTGATGCCACCGGCCGCGACCATCCAGATTGACTCGCCCTCGCGAAACCCGCTGCCCGCGGTGCCCGTCATTGGATTGCTTGAGCCTGCCCGACAGCTAAGCGGCCAGCAAGCTCGGCGTGCCGTTGGCGCCAATGCCCGGGGTCGATGAGATATCCGTAGCGATGGTGAAACGCGATGCTCGCCCGGTGTGTGGTCGCTTTCACGCTGCGGATCGACTTGACGGCGGTTGGCGCGGCAAGCCCGCTCACGACGGCAACCGTTAGAAGCGTCGCTGGTTGCGGAGTGTCCCGGGTGGACAGTCCGGCCATGCCCCCTAGCAGCTCGCGGAGGACAGCCCCCCCAACCAGGCCGTCCTCGTACGCAGGAAGGATTGGACCCTCCATCAGAGCGCGGACTTTGCGGCGCATCGTCTCAGCGAGCGTCAAGATGGCGATCGCAGTCACGAGGTTCGCCTGCTCCGGTCCGATCCCGAATAGCCGCGCGACCACCCGCAGGCGAGTGTGATTGAACAGCAGGAACGCCACCCTCGTATCCGACGCGAGCAGTTGTGCCCCGCCCACCCCTTCGAGACCTGTCAGGCCGACGTGACGCTCCTCAGAAGTGGGAGCGTTTTGGGTGACGCCGATGAGATCTGCGTGGACGGGCGCGTCCAGCCGGGACGGCGGCGGCCAACCCGTCGGGAGCTCATCCGTCCGCGGCTTGCGGTGGGCCCGCGTCTTCCGCCGTTCTGTGATTGCCATGGCTGTGCTCCTTCCACGATGCGCCGCAGGAGGCTCCGTTTCACTTAGCTAGAGGATCCCGGCGCCCGGGCTGGATGACAAAGGTGCGCACCGGTCAAAGCTCGTGGCGCGGGCACCACTGTCGCGGCAACGAGGCCGCGATTGGGCGTGGCCTGAGGCTGCCGGGATCACCCGAAACGGACGATGCCGATAGGCCCCGACAGCGGCAAGTTGTTTCCGATGGATCCCGAACCGCGCAACGGTCACCCGGATGGATCCGATTCCCGTTCCGACGGGCCCGCCCCCGAGACGCCGATCAGTGCGCAAGGGAGAGGCTCACCGACGCAGCCAGGCCCGTCGCCGATCTCCCGCAGACGCCTGGTCGCGGTCAATTCACTGGTCGGCGTGACAACGCTCCTGTTGGTCGTCGCGATTTTCTCGATATGGGCCAACCGGCTGCTGTTCAGCCCGGACAACTGGTCCAACGCCAGCAGCCAGCTGCTCACGAACCCGGACGTGCGATCCGGCACCGCGAACTATCTCGTCGATCAGCTCTATGCAAACGTCAACGTCGCCGGGGTGATCAAGTCCGGGCTCCCCACCCGCCTGCAGCCGCTCGCCGGCCCGGCCGCGGGGGCGCTACGCAATGTGGCCGTGCAGGGAGTCGAACTCGCGCTGACGCGTCCCCGGATCCAGAGTCTGTGGGCAAAGGCTAATCGCGCCGCCGACCAGACGTTCATCGCGGTCGTAAAGGGAGGCAAGGGTCCCGTCGGGGTCAAGCAGGGCGTCGTCTCGCTCAACCTCGCCTCGATCATCGGCGACGTCGCGTCACGGCTTGGCCTGCCCCGAGGTATCACCTCCAAGCTGCCGCCCAATATCGCGAACCTGACAGTTTTCAAATCCAGCCAGCTGAAGGTGCTTCAAAATGGGGGTAACGCGATCCAGGGTTTGGCGCTCTGGCTGACGATCATCGTTCCCGTGCTGTACGGGCTGGCGCTTCTGCTGGCGAGGGGACACCGGCGCCGAACGCTGATGACGATCGGGTTTGCCGGCGTGGCTGCCGGGGTCGTAGGGCTCCTTGGTCGCTCAATCCTCGAGTCCCAGATCACGAGCTCGCTCACCAACGACACGGCGCTGAGGCCGGCGATCAGGGCAACGATCGGGATTGGCACCGAGCTCCTCAGTCAGGTCTCTGGAGCGGTCATCGCGATCGCGGCAGCGCTCATCGTCGCCGCCTGGTTCGCCGGACCCGCCGGCATCGCCCGGACGACTCGCCAGGCAATCACCCCGTTCCTCCGCGATCGCCCAGTCGCAACCTACGCGACCACCCTCGGGATGCTGTTGCTGATCTTCGTCGTGAACCCGATCCCCGCCACCGGCAAGCTGGCCGGGATCATCGTCTTCACCCTGCTTGCGCTGATCGGCACCGAGGTACTCAGGCGGCAGGCGATGCGAGAGTTCCCCGACGCACGCGCCGGCGCGGCGACCGCGGCGATCCGCGCTCGGCTTCAGGCATTCCGTGCGCCGCGCACCCAGGGCGAGCCGGTTCGGCCTCCAGCCCCGGGTAACTCGATC
>JAFATL010000259.1 GCA_019243975.1 Actinomycetota bacterium
CGCCAGGTGCTCGCGCACCCCTACCTGGTGGAGCTGGCGCGCGAGCTCGGACAGGGACCGGCGACGGCGTTCCCGGGCCAGGTGGCGCTGGCGCGCGAGGCGACCGCCGCCGGCCTGCACGGCGACGACGGCGCCGACGCGGTGCGGGCGCTGCTGTGGCTGGTCGGCGGGTTCGTCATGCTCGAGCGCCTGCCGCAGCAGCCCGACCAGCCCGTGCAGCGCACCACGACGCAGGAGCTGTGGAGGGACGTCCGCGACGACGACATCGACGCGGGCCTCGCCAAGGCCATGACGCGCATGCCCGACCCCGACGCGTTGTTCGAGACGTCGCTCGACGCGTTGCTCGACGCCATCGTGCCGCCGTCGACGTCGCCGGGGAAGAAGGCCCGCGCTACCAAGCGCGGATGATGGCGAACTCGTCGAAGGCGTTGCAGGTGGAGTCGGCCGGATAGGACTCGAGGGGCTTGGCCACCTCGTCGACCGTCGGCCCCAGCTCGGCGGCCAGCGGCCCCAGCAGGTCGAGGTCGAAGCCGTAGACCTTGGCCGCGGTCTCTCCCAGCATGATGCGCAGCTCCGCCACGTCGACGTGGGCGAACGTCGCCCGCAGTGCTTCGCGCGAGTACGGGTACGACCCTTCGCTGTGCGGGTAGTCGCTACCCCACATGATGCGATCGATGCCGACCTCGTAGCGCAGCTCGCACTCGACCGGTCGCAGGAAGCTGGCCCCTACGTAGCAGTTGCGGGCGAAGTACTCGCTCGGGAGCATCGACAGCTGGGCGACCACGTCACCGCCGAACAGGTTCTCGGCTGAGCCTTCGAGATCCATGCGCCGGTAGAACCAGTCGAGGCTGCGCAGCGCGCCGGGGATCCAGCCCGTGCCTTGCTCCGTCAGCACGAACCGCAGCGCAGGGTGACGCTCGAATACGCCGGAGAAGATGAGGTGCCACAGCCCTCGATGGGAGAACTGGGGGATCTCGATGAGCATCACGGCGCGCGCGGCGCCCTCGTAGCCCAGCTCGGGCAGGCCCGCGCCCGAGTGGTGGTTGATGGTCACGTCGGCTTCGGCGCACGCGTTCCAGATGGGCTCGTAGCACGCGTCCCACAGCCCGGGAAGGCCCGAACCGGGCGCCACTCCTGGCAACAGGATGCCGCCCATCAGGCCGGCCTCCTTGGTCCAATGGATCTCGCGCACGGCGTCGTCGACGTCGTTGAGGAGGATCTGGGCGATGCCAGCGCGCCGCCCCGGTGTTGCCGCGCAGAAGTCGGCCAGCCACCGGTTGTGGGCCTGCAGTCCCGCCCATCGCCGCTCGTACTCCGCCGCCGTCGGTGCCGGCGCGGTGAGGTTGGAGGAGGGGAAGAAGGGCGGAACCGTGTTGGGGAACAGCACCTCGGCCACGATCCCATCGGCCGACGTTTCCCTCAGCCGGCGCTCACTGTTCCAACTCCGGTCGGCGTCGGGGCTGACGAGGTCGTTGAACGGGTTGACGTAGGCCGCTGCCCAGACGTCGAACTCGTCGTGCCACTTCGACGCCAGGTACGGCTTGTAGTCGAGGAGGTCGGCGCCTGCGTGCCCGTCGGCCGAGATGACGAGGTAGCGGTCGAGCACTAGAACAGCGTTACACAGGGCCGAAACCGAGTAAAGAACATCTGACGGTTCGTCAAATTTGCGTAGGTTTGGAGCAGGAGGAACGCCCGTGCTCCGAGAAAGGTTGGGCATGCGCTCACGGTCTGCTGGGGCCTGGTCGCTGCGAATCGCACTGCTCGCCGCGTTGCTCGTCGCCTCGGGCTGTGGCGCGCGCGTCACGCAGGAGCAGAAGCTGGCAGCGCACGGCCAGGGAATCGGTGCGGGCAGCAACGGCGGCGGGTCCCAATCCGACAACGGGAGTTCGGGCGGCGACTCGAGTGGCGGCACGGCTACCGGAGCTGACTCTGGAACCGGCGGCGCCGCCACGGCGGGCAGCGGCGGCTCGTCGGCGGCCAGCGGCTCCGGCAAGACGACCTCGGCCGACAAGGCCGCCGCGGCTGCGCCGTCGGGCGGCAACGGCGGCGCCACCGACGTCGGCGTCACCGGCGACACCATCACGCTCGGCAACGTGTCGACGCTGTCGGGGCCGGTTCCCGGCATCTTCCAGGGCGCGGTCATCGGCACGCAGGCGGCGGTCGCGTACGCGAACAGCCTGGGCGGCATCTACGGCCGCAAGCTCAAAGTCGACGTGCGCGACGATCAGTTCGACACGGGCCAGAACCGGGCCCAGACCATCGACCTGTTGTCGAAGGCGTTCGCCTTCGCCGGCTCGTTCTCGCTGTACGACGACGCCGCCCTGGCCGAGATCAACAAGTCGGGCATCCCCGACACGACGTACTCGTTGAGTGAGGCCCGCCGCGGCCTGCCCAACAACTTCTCGGTGGCGCCGGCGTCGAACGGATGGCGCCTCGGCCCGCTGCAGTACTACAAGCAGAAGTTCCCGCAGGCGATCACCGCCGTCGGCTCGCTGTACGGCGACATCCCGTCGGCCAAGGCGTCGCACGAGGCGGCCAAGGGCGCGGCGCAGTCGCTCGGCTACAAGTTCGTCTACGAACGGGGGACGCAGCCCACCGAGACCGACTTCACCGCCGACGTGGTGGCCATGCGCCAGGCGGGCGTGAAGATGGTGTTCATCGTCGCCGAGGACGTGAAGGCAACGGCGCGTCTGGCCAACTCGATGGCGCAGCAGGGCTTCAAGCCCGACGCGTTCATCGTCGGCGGTGTCGCCTACGACCCCTCGCTCATCGCGCTGGCGGGCAAGTCGGTCGAGGGCCTCATCAACGACCAGCAGCAGGCCGCCTTCCAGGGTGAGGACTCGTCGTCGGTTCCCGAGGTGGCGCTGTTCAACCAGTGGGTGTCGAAGGTGAAGCCGGGCTACAAGCCCGACCTGTTCGCCACCTTCGGCTGGTCGGAGACGCGGCTCCTCATCCAGGCCATGCAAGCGGCGGGCGCCAAGCTCACGCGCGCCAGCGTGATCGCCCAGCTCAAGCAGATCGACAACTTCGACGACCACGGCATGCTCGCCCCCGCCGGACCGGCGTCGAAACGACCAGCGACCTGTTACATCATGCTGCAGGTGAAGAACGGCAAGTTCGAGCGGTACGACAGCCCGCCGCCGGGTTACCGCTGCAACGACGGCGGCTACTGGAAGCCCTGACCTCCGCCGCCCGATGACCGCCTTCCTGTCCTTCACGGTCGTCGGCATCGCCACGGGCGCGATCTACGCGCTGACCGCCACCGGTCTCGTCGTCACCTATCAGACGTCGGGCATCTTCAACTTCGCCCACGGTGCCATCGGCATGCTCGCCGCCTTCACCTACTGGGAGCTCACGGTCCAGCACGGGTGGCCCGAGTGGCTGGGGGTGCTGTTCGTGCTCGGCGTGTTCGCGCCCGTGCTCGGAGTGCTGATCGAACGTCTGGTGGGCCGGCGCCTGCACGGCGCGTCGACGACCACCACGCTGATGGTGACCCTCGGCCTGCTCCTGTTCTTCATCGGGATCGCCAGCATCCGGTGGAGCCCGGCCGACCCCCGCATCGTTCCCGAGTTCTTCGCTCACCACAGCGTGCGCATCTTCAGCATCAACGTCACCTACCACCGCATCGTGATGATCGTGGTGGCGGGCCTGGCCGCCGGCTTCCTGCGACTGCT
>JAFATL010000354.1 GCA_019243975.1 Actinomycetota bacterium
GATCGAGTGGATGCTGGCCGGGGGCGGCCTCGAGTTCGCCGCCTCCCGCTGCGACCGCTCGGCCGAGGCCCTCTACGGGTGGGCCGAGGCCTCCGACTACGCCACCCCGTTCGTGGCCAAGCCCGACGAGCGCAGCCACGTGGTGGGCACCATCGACCTGGCCGACGGCATCGACGCAGTGGCCGTGTCGGGCATCCTGCGGGCCAACGGCATCGTCGACACCGACTCCTACCGCAAGCTGGGCCGCAACCAGCTGCGCATCGCCATGTTCCCGGCCATCGAGCCCGACGACGTGGCCGCCCTCACCCGCTGCATCGACTACGTGGTAGGCGAAATCCACAGCTAAAGGGTCCTTCAATCCACAGGCACGCTCCCCTAGCCTGGACTGATTCGGGTTCTGGGACGGGTCGTTTTCGGCAGCCTCTTGACGCTGGCCGTGGTCGTGCCGGCCACGGGCGCGTCCGCCGCCGTGCGCCACCAGGCGGCCGCGCCCAAGGCGTGGATCCTGGTCGACGCCGACACAGGGGCCGTCATCAACGCCGGCAACGAGCGGGAGCCCCTGCCCCCGGCGAGCACGACCAAGATCCTCACCGCCCTCGTGGCCGTGCACATGCTCCCGAAGGACGCCGACATCCCCGTCAGCCCCCGGGCCGAGGGCATGCCCGCCACCAAGATCAACATGAAGGCGGGCCAGACGTGGACGCTCGACGACACCCTGCACGCCCTGCTGATGTCGTCGGCCAACGACGCCGCCGTCGCCCTGGCCGAGCGGGTGTCGGGCTCGGTCGAGGCGTTCCAGAACGACCTGTACGACGAGGCGGCCCGCCTCAACCTGGCCGACAACCCCGTGCTGCTCGACCCCGCCGGCCTCGACGACAGCTTCTCGGTCGGCGGCGGCAACCGCATCAGCGCCCGTGACCTCGCCATCGCTGCCCACGCCCTGCTGGCCGACCCCGAGCTGGGCGGCATCGTGGCCGAGAACATCGCCCGTTTCACCGGCGGCGACGGCATCGCCCACCGCCTGGTCAACCACAACAACATGCTGCGCCACTACGACGGCGCCATCGGTGTGAAGACCGGCTACACCGAAAAGGCCGGCCACACCCTCGTGGCTGCGGCTCGACGCGACGGCCGCACGATGCTCAGCGTCGTGATGGGCGCGCCCGACATGTACGGCTATTCGGCCGCCCTGCTCGACCAGGGCTTCGCCACAGCGGTGCGGTCCGAAGGGGCGATGTCGCACCTGCCGCCGATCCCGACCGACACGCCCAAGGCCGCAGCCAAGGCAGCCAAGGCGGCGAAGTCCAAGCCGCAGACGAACCCGGCCGCCGTCGTGCCCGGCGCCGCTGCGCTCACCACGCCGGCCGAGGCCACGTCGTCGCACAGCGGGCGCTGGGGCAACCTGCTCATCAACATCGTCGGCGCCATTGCCTTGGTCCTCGCCCTGCTACGGGCGCGAGTGCGCCTGGTGCGCCGCAAGCGTCGCCACGCGCGCTTGGGCCACACGCCGAAGCGACCCGTCCTCCGCGCTCCCAAGCCCGCTCCAGCGCCCAACACCCAGCCGACGCCGCGCCCCAAGCCCGCGCCCAAGCCCGCGCCCAAGCCGAAGCGCGAGCCGCGTGTCCGCGAGCCAGCGCCGGCGGCCCGCCCGACGTTCAAGTCGCAGCCCCGCCCCACCTTCAAGCCGGCCTCCAAGCCCACGCCGCCGCCGCGTCGTGCGCCCGAGCCGGAGCCGGTGGTCATCGCTCCCATCGCCGGGCTCTGGGAAGGCCGCACCCTCGAGGAGTGGGACCGCCCCCTCGTCTCCCGCTGACCGCCAAACCCGAGGCTTGACACTTATCGATTTTCGTTGCATCGTTTATCGATAACAACGACAATCGATAAGGAGAGCTTCGAGATGGCGACGCTGCAAGCAGGAACCAGGCCGACGAGATTTCTGGCCGCGTTGTCGACGGTCCTGCTCGTCGTGGCGATCGCGTTCGGCGTGTTCGTCTTTGCCGGGGCGGTGTTCGGCTTCGGCCCCAACGGCCACGAGGTGGCCGCCCACGCGCAGGTCGGCGCCAAACAGGTCGTGGACCTGCCCAACGGCGCGGTGGCGCCTGAGCACGTCGACGTGCTCGTGCGGGTTCGGCACGCCACGCACGAGCAGCAACGGTGGGCGGCGGCGCGCGATCTCGTGTCACTGGCGTTGGTCATCGCCATCCTCTGGCTCCTGCGCGGCCTGCTCCGCTCGGTCCGTGACGGGAATCCCTTCAACGACACCAACGTCATTCGCCTGCGGGGCTTGGCTCTGCTCGTGCTCATCGGCGTGCCGGTAGCAGACCTGCTGAGCTCAACCTTTGCCGGCGAACTGGCGAGCAGCGCCGGCCTGACCGGGTCGGGCACGCACCTGGGGATGCCGGGCAACGCGTTGCTCGGCGGACTGGCGTTGTTCGTGCTGGCCGAGGTGTTCGCGGCCGGCGTGCGCATGCGGGCCGATCTGGAAGGCACCGTCTGACGTGGGCTCCCTGTCGGAGTCGGGCATCGCCGTGCACCTCGACGAGCTGCTCGAGCGCAAAGGGCTGACGCTGACCCAACTGGCCGACATGGTCGACGTCACGATCGTCAACCTGTCGGTGCTCAAGAACGGACGGGCCAAGGCAGTCCGCTTCTCGACACTCGCGGCGCTGTGCCGCGCCCTCGACTGCCAACCGGGCGAGCTTCTCTCCTGGGACCAGCAGAAATAGGCTTGCTCTCGCATGAGTGTGCCGGTGGCCCTCGACGAGCTGCGTGAGCAGATCGACAAGTTCGGTGCGTACCCGTACCTGGTGACGGTGAGCGACGACGGGCGGCCGCACACTGTTGGCGTCGACGTCGCGTGGGACGGCAACCAGCTCGTCACCGGCGCGGGACGACGGACGGCGGCCAACGTCACCGACCGACCGCTCGTCACGCTGCTGTGGCCGCCGTTCGAGAACGACGGCTACACGCTCATCGTCGACGGCGACGCCGCGCTGCTCGCCGACGGCGAGGAGATCAGCGTCACTCCCACCCGAGCCGTGCTGCACAAGCCGACGGCCGGGCCGGGGATGAACTGCGTGACGGTCCTGTAGCTCTAACCCACCATCCCGCTCACGCTGTGGAGGCGGGTGGTCTGGCGATCGAGCTTGGGCAGTGCCACGCGGCCGGTGCGCTGGAGCTCTTCGATGCCGTAGCGGCGCATGAGCTCTTCGAAGTCGTCGAGCTTGGTCGGAGCGCCGGCGAGCATCACGGTGATCTGCTCCTGGCCCACGCCGACGATCTTGCCCTCGAACACGCCCACCAGCTCGATCACCTGACCGCGCACGTCGGGCTCCGCGCGCACGGTCAGCAGCATGAGCTCGCGCTCCACTGCCTCGTCGGGGTGCAGCTCG
>JAFATL010000395.1 GCA_019243975.1 Actinomycetota bacterium
CCGTCGCCCACAGCTGGCTGAAGTCCGAGGGCTTCGTCAAGAGCTGACCCGTCTGGGTCAGAGCGAGATCACGTCGGGGACGCGGGTCGGGTGCAGCCCGGCCCGCGTCGCCGCGTGTGCGAACACCGACGCGTCGCGGATGGCGCAAGCGGCATGGTCGTTGTTGAAGAAGGCGTAGACGTCGGCCGATGCCGGCCACAGGCCGGCGATGTGCTCGACCCAGGTCTGCAGGGCCTGCTTGCCGTAGCAGGGGTGCGGCGACGCTCGACCCTCGTGGAAGCGCACGTACCCCCAGTCGGCCGTGCACCACAACGGCGTCTTGCGGCGGGGGCTGTCGGCCAGGCAGAAGGCGGCGTTGTGGCTCGCCAGCACGTTGGCGGTGTCGTCGGTGAACCAGGTGGGGTGCCGGAACTCCACCGCCGCCTTCACCCCCGGCGGGAAGAGACGCAACGTGTCGTCGAGCGCGGCCACGTCGGCCTGGAGTTGGGGCGGTAGCTGCACGAGCACGGGGCCGAGCTTCGAGCCCAGCGGTTTGGCGTGCTCGAAGAACCGGCTCACCGGCTCAGCCGCCTCGTGCAGGCGCTTGACGTGGGTGAGGTAACGACTCATCTTCACGACCATCACGAAGTCGTCGGGCACCCGCCGGGCCCAGCCCGCGAACGTCTCGGGGGGCGGGAGCCGATAGAAGGTGTTGTTGACCTCGACCGTCTGGAAGTGCTCGACGTAGAACTCGAGCCACTTCGCCTGCGCCAACTTCGGTGGGTAGAAGGGCCCGCGCCAGTCGCGGTACTGCCATCCCGACGTGCCGACGAACAGGGTCACGCGATTACCTTTACCCGCCGTGGCCGATCACCCGTTGAGCGAGGAAGAGCAGGAGCGGCGCCGGCGCGCGATCAAGGACCTCATGCCCAAGACGCCGTTCATCGGCGGGTTGGGACTGGTGTTCGACAAGTACGAGCACGACGACGTCACCGTGCGGGTGCCGTTCCGCGAGGACCTGACCAACGACGGCACCTACTACCACGGTGGGGTGGTGGCAGCTGCCATCGACACCGCCGGCGCAGCCGCGGCCTGGTCCAACCACGACTTCGACAAGGGCGCCCGCGCGTCGACCGTGGCGATGTCGGTGCAGTACGTCGGTGCGTGCAAGAAGTCAGACCTCGTCTGCCACGCCCGCACGGTGCGGCGAGGCAAGGAGCTGACGTTCACCGAGATCACCGCCACCGACACCGACGGCAACGTCGTCGCCCACGCCGTGCAGACGTACCGGATCGTCTAGGGATTCGCCGCCAGCAGCCGCACGATCTCGTCGTCGTGGGTCTGGGTGAAGTCGTCGTACCACTGGCCGACGGCGTAGAAGTTGGCGGGACTCTCCACGCACACGATCGCGTCGGCCACCGCCGCCAACTCGTTGCACGTCGCCTGCGCACCGACGGGCACGCCGACGGTGACGCTGTTGGGCCCGAGCTGTCGTACCGCTTCGATGGCGGCGCGCATCGTCGCGCCGGTGGCCAAGCCGTCGTCGACCAGCAGCACGTCGGCGCCGGCCAGGTCGAGGGCGGGGCGGCCCGACCGGTACGCCGCCTCGCGTCGGGCCAGCTCACGCGCTTCGTCGCCGGCGACGGCCTCGATGGCCGCCGGCGGGATCGACAGGCTCGCCACCAGGCGCTCGTTCAGCACGCGCACGCCGCCGCTCGCCACCGCGCCCATGGCGAGCTCGCGGTGGCCGGGCACGCCCAGCTTGCGCACCACGAACACGTCGAGGGGAGCGTGCAGCGCCCCGGCGACCTCGGCCGCCACCGGCACGCCGCCGCGGGGGAGGCCGAGCACGACGGTGGGAAGGGTGCCCGCTTCGAGGAGACGGCGGGCGAGCGCCCGGCCCGCGTCAGGCCGGTCGCGGAACGACGTCAGTCGTCGCCGGCGCCCTGGCGGATGGCCTCGAGCGACAGCTCGACCGTGCCGTGGGGCTCGCACTGCTGGCACGGGGGCCGGTGCCGGAACGACCGCAGGAGCCGGGAACCCGACTCGTTGAGGTGCACGAGGAAGGCGTCGGTGTCGGGGTCGACCTCGAGCCGGTAGAAGCGCTGCCACTCGGCGTCAGGGGCCGGGAGGTCGAGGGGCGTGCCCCGGGGCACCCGCCGGAAGCGCGACTTGTCGTGGTCGAACAGCCAGGTGCTGTTGCACGACTCGATGATCAGCTGGTTGCCGCTGCCCAGCCGGGTGCCCGCGCCGATGGACCCGAGGCCGAAGCCTTCCAGTTCCTGGGCACTGACCTCAGCCATCACGGGCGCAATCATGTCCATTGCAGGCGACGGTCACGCCACGGTCGTGTTGCAACTGGATGACGAACGACCCGCCCGAACCGGGCTCCCGTCACAGAAGTGTCATGAACGGCGGACGGGGCGAAAATGAGCGACGATCGCGCCGTGGCCAGCCGCATCCTCCTCGTCGACGACGACGAGCGCATCCGCGCCTCCCTGGGCCTGGCCCTGGAGGACGAGGGGTACGCCGTGGAGGGCGCGGGCAGCGGCGAGGACGCCCTGGCCGCGTTCACCCGCCGCCCGGCCGACCTGGTCCTGGTCGACCTCATGCTCCCGGGCATGGATGGATTCGAGCTGTGCCGGTCGCTGCGCCGCACCAGCGACGTCCCGATCATCATGGTCACGGCCCGGGCCGACACGTACGACGTGGTGGCCGGGCTGGAGGCGGGGGCCGACGACTACGTCACCAAACCGTTCGTGGTCAAGGAGCTGTCGGCGCGCATCCGGGCCCTGCTGCGCCGGGCCCGGGGGGGTGACAGCGCCAACGCCGGCATCGTCGTCGGCGATCTGGAGATCCTCCCCGAGGAGGGCGTCGTGCGCCGCGACGGCGAGGCCATCCACCTCACCCGCACCGAGTTCCGCTTGCTGTGCGAGTTGGCCGGCAGCCCCGGCCGGGTGTTCAGCCGCGAGCTCCTGCTCGAGCGGGTGTGGGGCTACGACTACTTCGGCGACGGCCGCCTGGTCGACGTCCACGTCCGGCGGCTGCGCACCAAGGTCGAACCCGACCCCGCCCGGCCCCGCCACGTCGTGACGGTCCGCGGGCTCGGGTACAAGCTGCAGCCCTGACGATGGCCGACGCCG
>JAFATL010000436.1 GCA_019243975.1 Actinomycetota bacterium
CGCGGAACATGGCCCGGCAGATCTGCACCGCCTCCTCCAAGCGGTCCATGCGCTCCTTCACGGGCGGGAAGGCGAACCCGAGCGCCTCGTGCTCGATGTCGTGCCACGCCGCCCCGATGCCGAGCACCGCTCGGCCCTTCGAGATGACGTCGAGCGTCGTGATGATCTTGGCCAGCATGGCCGGGTTCCGGTACGTGACACCGGTGACGAGCGTGCCCAGCTGCACGCGGCTCGTCGCCACGGCCAACGCGCCCAGCAGCGTGTACGCCTCGAGCATCGGGTTGCTCTCACCCCCCAGCGCGGGCAGTTGGTAGAAGTGGTCCATGACCCAGACCGAGGAGTAACCCGACTCCTCAGCCGCCGTGGCCCGGGCGACGACCTCGTCGAACATCGCCTCGTCCGGCACGCCGTAGGTGAAGTTGGGAATCTGCAGCCCATAGGTCGTCATGGGACGCAACCTACGCCGCTACGTGCAGTTCTGCGTCCCCGAGTCGGTGAACGTCTGGCCGGCGATGGGGACGAACTTCCAGTCGTACGACGCCGGGTGCAGGGTGAGCTGCAGCACGCCGAAGGTGACCGAGTTGCGCACCTCGCTGTTGGCCTCGGGCTGGGCCTGGAACACGTAGAGGTTGCGCCCGCCCGTCCCCACCGTGAACTGGCGGATCCCCCGTTGCACCGCGTAGCGCTCGTAATCGTGGTCGTGGCCGACCAGGACGAGATCGGCGTGGGCGGCCGACAGCAGCTGCCAGAACGGCTCGACGCCGGGGTTGTCGCCGTGCAGGCCCGACGAGTACCGCGGGTGGTGCCAGTACGCCAACGTGCACTGCGCGGGGTGGGCAGCCAAGTCGGCCGCCAGCCAGCGGCCCTGCTCGGAGTCGACGCCGCAGCCGACGATCGAGCAGTTCGAGTTGAGGGCAATCAGGTGCCACGCCCCGACGTCGAAGCTGTACCAACCCTTGCCCGGCGCGCCCACACCGCTGCCCCAGTACGCGAAGTAGCCCGCGCCGCCCCGCGTGTTGAACTCGTGGTTGCCGACGGCCGGGTGCGTCTTGTCTTTCCACCTGCCCCACGTCGAGCCATACGACGCCGCGAACGCGTCGGCCGCGCCGTTCTCGTACTGCAGGTCGCCCAGCGCCAGCACCGCGTCGGGTTGGATGGCGTCGAGCAGCTTGGCCGTGTTCGCCTCGTTGCACACGTAGGTCGACCCCGCCCCTCCGTTGAACCCGTTGTCCGTCGGCGAACAGGCGATGTCCCCCGCCGCCGCCACCACCGGGTCGGCCCCGCGCGACTGTCCAGGGGCCGTTGAAGGGGTGTTTTTCGACCCCGCAGCGGCACTTGGACGGGAGGTGGAGGTGGATGTGGGCGCGGGGCGGGAGCCGGAGCTGCACGCGGCGGTCAGGGCGACCGCGGCGACCAGCGCGAGGGCGCTACTCCGCCGCGTCGGCCAGGGCCTCGGCGAGGGCGGGGTGCACCAACAGGCTCTCCACGATGTCGGTGACCTTGAGGTTGGCGGTGACGGCGAGGGCGAGCACCGAGATGAGCTCCGACGCGCCCTGCCCCACGATCGACCCGCCCAGCACGACGCCGGTCGCCGGGTCGGACACGATCTTCACGAAGCCGCGCGGGTCGCCGTCGATCAGGGCGCGAGCGTTGACCGCGAACGGCACCTTGGTGACGCGGATCTTGCGGCCGATGGCGAAGGCGTCGGCTTCGGCCAGGCCAACGTCGGCGATCTCGGGCTCGGTGAAGATGGCGGAGGCGGCCTTGTCGTAGTCGAGGTGGCGGTGTTGCCGCGTGTGCAAGCCCATCACGTGCTCGGCCACCTTGCGGCCCTGCATGAACGCCACCGACGCCAGCGGCAGCCGGCCCGACACGTCGCCCGCCGCGTAGATGTGGGGCACGTTCGACTGGCAGTGCTGGTTGATCGGCACGTAGCCGCCTTGGTCGACCGTGACGCCGGCGGCATCGAGACCGAGGGCCTCGGTGTTGGGGATCGACCCGATGGCGAGCAGCACGTGCGACCCGCGCGCCGAACGCCCGTCGTCGCACGCCACCACCACTTCGTCGCCGTCGCGCGTGATGCCCTGCGCCCGCGCCCCCTTGAGCAGCTTCACGCCCCGCTGCAGGAAGTTGTCCTCCAATACGGCCGCCACCTCGGGGTCCTTCTGCGGCAGCACCTGCTGGCGACTCACCACCAGCGTCACCTGCGAGCCGAAGGACGTGAACATGTGGACGAACTCCACGCCGGTCACGCCCGACCCGATGACGACCAGGTGCGAGGGCAGTTCGGGCGGCGGGTAGGCCTGGCGCGTCGTCAGCACCCGCTCGCCGTCGACCTCCGCCCAGTCGGGCACGCGCGGCCGGCTGCCCGTCGAGACCAACACGGCGTCGGCCTCGACCTCGATCATCTCGCCCTCGACCTCGGCGACGACCTCGTGGGGACCCTTCATCGTCCCCGTGCCGTTGAGCAGGCGCACGCCCTGCGACGCAAGCAGTTCGGTCGCCGAGATGGTCAGGCCCGCTTCGATGTCGTGGATGCGCGTGCGCACGGCGTCGAAGTCGAGCGTCGCCTCGATCGGGTGCAGGCCCATCACGGCGGCGCGGCGGCTGGCCGACATCAACCCGCCCGTGGCGATCATCGCCTTCGACGGGATGCAGTCGAGCAGCTGGGCGGCGCCGCCCACGATGTCGCGCTCGATCATCGTGACCTCGGCGCCCAGGCGCGCCGCGTGGGTCGCCGCCTGCACGCCGGCGGGACCGCCACCGATGATCGTGAACCGCACCGCCATCTACCTGAAGCCCTCCCCTACCGGGACGGCTGGTACACGCCGAACTCGGCCCGCAGCGCGTCGC
>JAFATL010000476.1 GCA_019243975.1 Actinomycetota bacterium
CGATCTTGAGCTTGGCCCGCTCCAGCGCCTTGCTGGTGGCCGGGATGGGGCCGGTCAGCATCGTCACCGGGTCGACGCCCGCAAGGGCGAACGTGTGGAAGCGGGCCCGGGGCGTGAGGCCGAGGGCGGCGGTCTTCTCCTCGCTCATGATCAGCACGGCGGCGGCGCCGTCGGTGATCTGCGAGGAGTTGCCGGCGGTCACCTTGCCGTCGGGCTTGAACGCGGGCTTGAGCTTGGCGAGCGTCTCCACCGTGGTGCCGGGGCGGATGCCCTCGTCAGCGGTGACCATCTCGTCGCTCTCGATGAGCTTGCCGGTCTCGCGGTCCTTGAGCTTGCTCTTCACCGGGACGATCTCGTTGTCGAAGCGGCGCTCGCTGGTGGCCTGCTCGGCCAGCTGCTGGGACCGGGCGCCGTAGGCGTCGAGGTCTTCACGGGAGAGGTCCCACTTGTCGGCGATGAGCTCAGCCGAGATGCCCTGGCCGACGAGGCCGCCGACGGGGGCGTAGCGGGCCATGACCTGGGGCCCGAAGGGCATCGAGCCGGGGGTGACGGACGCGCCCATCGGGGTGGTCGACATGACCTCGACGCCGGCGGCGATGGCGATGTCGTAGGCCCCGGAGATCACGCCTTGGGCGGCGAAGTGGGCCGACTGCTGCGAAGAGCCGCACTGCCGGTCGACGCTGGTGGCGGGCACGGTCTCGGGGAAGCCGGCGGCCAGCACGGCGTTGCGGCCGATGTTGAGGCCCTGGTCGCCCACCTGCATCACGCAGCCCATGATCACGTCGTCGATGAGGCCCGGGTCGAGGTTGTTCCGCTCGACCAGCGCCTTGAGGACCTCGGCCGCCAGGTCGGCGGGGTGCCACCCGGACAGCTTCCCGAAGCGCTTCCCGCCTGCGGTGCGGACGGCGTCGACGATCACGGCGTTGGGCATGGGGCGCTCCTTCAGCGAAAACTAGACCGAACGGTCAAGAGTCTGGCAGTCCGCTTGTTCTTATGCCAAACCTGCTGCCCGATACCGAGTTGTGCCAACCTGCCGCCGTGCGCGACATGACGAAATGGCTCGGGGACGGGGGCATGCCGATCATCCAGCAGATCGGGGCATCGCTCGACGACTACGGCGACGGCTGGGTGACCGGTACCTGGACCCCGACGAATCTGGCCTGCAATCCGGCGGGCATCGCCCAGGCGGGCGTGCACAGCGTGCTGCTGGACGCGGCGATGAACTTCGCCATCAACGCGTCGCTCGAGGGCCGCAGCCGTACGCGCGGCACGCTCGAGATGAAGACGGAGACGATGCGCCCCGCCCTCGCGGGCGCGTCGTTCCAGCTGCGCGGCGACGTGGTGCGCATGGCCAAGCAGGTTGCGTACGCGGAAGCGACCGCCCGCGATGCGGACGGTCGCCTCGTCAGTCGGGCAACAGGAACCTTCCTGTTGCACCGGGAGTAGCCCCCTAGCTGGGTTGCTTCGTCGTGCGGAGGTAGGGCTTCACCGTCTTGTAGCCGGGGAACTTCTTGTCGGCGTCCTCGTTGCTGACGGCGGCGGTGATGATCACGTCGTCACCCTGCTTCCAGTCCGCCGGTGTGGCGACGGCGAACTTGGCGTTGAGCTGCAGTGAGTCGATCACCCGCAGGATCTCCTCGAAGTTGCGCCCGACCGTCATCGGGTACACGAGGATCAGCTTGATCTTCTTGTCGGGGCCGATCACGTAGACGTTGCGCACCGTCATGTTGTCGGCGGGCGTGCGGCTCTTGGCGTCGCCCGTGGTACCGCCCGGCAACATGCCGTAGAGCTCGGACACCGTGTAGTTGTCGTCACCGATGATCGGGAAGTTGGGCGCCGTGCCCTGCGTCTCGGCGATGTCCTTGGCCCACGCCTCGTGGTCGCCGGTGGCGTCGACCGACAGGCCGATCACCTTCACGCCCCGCTTGTCGAACTCGGGCTTGAGCCGGGCCACGGCACCGAGCTCGGTCGTGCACACCGGCGTGAAGTCCTTGGGGTGCGAGAAGAGCACGCCCCAGTTGTCGCCGAGGAACTCGTAGAAGTCGAGTTTCCCTTCGGTGGTCTCCGCGGTGAAGTTCGGGGCGTCGTCACCGATCTTTACAGCCATGGCATCTCCTCTTCGATCTCGAGTCGTCTCACGATAACCGACCTACCAGGTCAGGAATTCCGGCGGCGCTGCTGCACGCCGGGCCTGCGGCCGAGGCACGCGCTCGGACCAAGGGGTTGAATGGGTACATGTCCACGGTGACGAGAGACGAGATCGACCAGACCGTGGCGGGTGAGACGGTCACGTCCCGCTTCGTGAAGACGGTGACCGAGAATCCCGACCGGGTCGCGCTGCGCTGGCGCAGCGACGACGGGTGGGGCGAGTGGACGTGGCAGGAGTACGCCGACCGGGCCTGCCGCATCGCCGGCGGACTGCGCTCGCTCGGTCTCGAGCCGGGCGGGCGGGTGCTGCTGATGATGCGCAACCGCCCCGAGTTCCACGTCATCGACACCGCCGTCCTGCTGTGCGGCGGGACAGCGATCTCCGTCTACAACTCCTCGGCGCCTGAGCAGGTCGAGTACCTGGCCAAGCACTGCGAAGCGTCCATCGCCGTCGTCGAGGACGCGGAGTTCCTCGAGCGCTTCCTGAAGGTGCAGGACCACGTGCCCTCGCTCGGCCGGCTGGTCGTCATCGACGATCCCGACGGGCAGGCCGCCGACAACGTCGTGCCGTTCGCCGAGCTCGAGAGCGCCGACCCCGTCGACTTGGCCGAGGCGGCCGCCATCGCCAAGCCCGAGGATCTCGTGACGATGATCTACACGTCGGGCACGACGGGACCGCCGAAGGGCGTGATGCTGTCGCACTACAACGTGGTGTTCACCGCCGAGGGCTACCTCCGGCTGATCGACCGCGACCCCGTCGGTCTGCGCGCCATCTCGTACCTGCCGATGGCCCACATCGCCGAACGGATGTCGAGCCACTACCTCGGCCTGCTCGGGGGCCTCGAGGTGACGACGTGTCCCGACACGGGACAGCTGTCGAAGTACCTCACCGAGGTGCGTCCGCAGACGTTCTTCGGCGTGCCCCGCATCTGGGAGAAGTTGCACGCGGGCGTCAACGCCGCGCTGTCTGGCGACGAGGAGAAGGCCAAGCAGTTCAACGACGCGGTAGAAGCGGCCAAGCCGATCGCGGCGGCTCGTTCCGTCGGCGAGGTCTCCGAGGAGCAGGAGAAGACCTGGGCGTTCCTCGACGACGCCGCGTTCAAGCTCGTGCGCGAGCAGCTCGGCCTCGATCAGGCCCAGATGGCGGTGTCTGGCGCGGCGCCCATCCAGGCCGAGGTGCTGGAGTGGTTCCGCGCCATCGGCGTGCCGCTGTCGGAGATCTACGGGATGTCGGAGAGCACCGGGCCCATCACGTGGGATCCCGAGCGGGTGAAGATCGGAACCGTCGGCCGCGCCTTCCCCGGCTGCGAGGTGAAGCTGCTCGACGACGGCGAGGTCGTCTGCCGCGGCGGCAACGTGTTCATCGGCTACCTCAACGACGAGGAGAAGACCAGCGAGGCGCTCGACGCTGACGGCTGGCTGCACACCGGCGACATCGGCGAGCTCGACGACGAGGGTTACCTGCGCATCGTCGACCGCAAGAAGGAGCTGATCATCACCGCCGGCGGCAAGAACATCTCGCCGGCCAACATCGAGGCCGCCCTGAAGTCGTTCCCCCTCATCGGCCAGGCGGCGGTGATCGGCGACAAACGCCCGTTCATCAGCGCCCTCCTCGTCCTGGATCCCGAGGGAGCGCCCGCGTGGGCCAAGCAGCACGGCATCTCCTCAACCTCCCTTGCCGACCTGGCCGAGAACGACGAGGTGCTCGCCGAGATCGACCGCAACGTCAAGGAGGCCAACCAGCAGTTCAACTCGGTCGAGCAGGTGAAGAAGTTCACCGTTCTCGGTGAGGAGTGGCTGCCCGACTCGGACGAGATGACGCCGACGATGAAGCTCAAGCGGCGCGGCATCAACGAGAAGTACGCCGACGAGATCGAGGCGCTCTATTCCCGCTGACGAGCGCAGTGGGAGCGCGCTGGCGGCTGCGGGGGCGGTGTCATACGGCGTCACCGTGGTCATCGGCCGCAGCCTGGCCAAGGCGAACTTCGGGGTCACCACCGTCCTCGGCGTCCGCTTCGGCGTCGCCGGCTTGGCGCTGGTCGCGGTGTTGCTGGTGCGCCGGCGGCCCGTCATGCCCGCGCCCGGGGAGCGGCTGCGCGCGTTCCTGCTCGGAGCGATCGGCTACGGCTTCGAGTCGACGCTCTTCTTCATGGGGCTGGAACGGGGCACCGCCGCGGCGGTGGCGCTGCTCTTCTACTCGTATCCGGCCGTGGTGACCCTGATCGAATCGGCCATGCACCGGCGGATTCCGTCCAGCCGCTCTCTGCTGGCGTTGGCTCTGGCCGGGGGCGGGACGGCCGTCGTGGTCGTGGCGGGTGGTGCCGTCACGATCTCGTCGGCCGGCGCGCTCATCGCGCTCGGGTCGGCATGCTCCTTCGGCGTGTACCTGCTGGTGAGCCACGCGGTCATCGAGCGCACCGACAGCCTGACGTTGTCGGCGTGGGTGGCCCTCGGGGCCGCGCTCTCCTTCGTCGTGCGCGGCGTGGTCGGCAACTCACTCGAGCAGCCCGGCGGCCACTGGCCGGTCATGATCCTCAACGGCATCGCCACCGCGTCCGCGTTCACGTTCATGTTCGCGGGGTTGCGGCGCATCGGGCCGAGTCGCACCTCGGTGATCATGACGTTGGAGGCCCTGTGTGCCGTCGTGCTGGCCGCCATCTTCCTGGGCGAGGAGCTGCGCCCGCTGCAGCTGGTCGGTGGCGCGGGGATCCTCGCCGCAACCGTTCTTATAGGCACCAGCCGAGCCCCGGAGGTCGTGCCGTGAATGTCCTTGTGCTCGGAGGTACGCGCTTCATCGGGCGTGCCATCACCGAGGAACTCGTCGCCGCCGGCCACGCCGTGACAGTCGTGCACCGAGGCACGACCGAGCCCGATGGCTGGGTCGACGTCGATCACGTGCACGTGGCCCGCACGGAGCTGGCCTCGGTAGCCGAGGAGCTGCGTGACCGCGCACCCGACGCGGTCGTCGACTGCATCGCCATGACCAAGGCGGACGCCCACGCTGCAGCATCACTGTTCGGCGACGACGTCCGGCTGCTCGTGTTGTCGAGCGTTGACGTCTACGAGTCGTACGGGGCGTTGCAAGAGGGCCGTGTCGGGGAGCCGGTTCCCGTGTTCGAGGATTCGCCGGTCCGCGACAAGCGTTACCCCTACCGGGGCGTCATCGACGGCATGGACGACTACGAGAAGCTCGACGTCGAGGAGGTGTACCTGGCACGTGGCGGCACCGTGCTGCGTCTCCCGATGGTGTACGGCGAACACGACGGCCAGCGGCGCGAGTGGCCGATCCTGCGCCGCGTGCACGCCGGGCGCGACCGCATCCCGTTCGGCGCGGGCACCTGGGTGACCAGCCGCGGCTACGTGCGCGACATCGGAACGGGAGTGCGCCTCGCCCTCGAGTCCGACCGGTCCGCCGGCGAGGTGTTCAACCTGGCCGAGGCCCGCAGTCCCAGCGTCGAGCTGTGGGCCCGGTGGATACTCGACGCGGCCGGGTCGCACGCCGAGTTGGTTCGCGTGCCCGACGACCAACTCCCCGACGACCTCGGAATCACCAGCGCCATCGGCCAACACCTCACCTGCGACTCGTCAAAGGCCCGGACGGTGCTCGGATGGACGGAAACGGCTCTCGCTGACGCGATGCGGCGCTCCGTGACGTGGCACCTCGCCAATCCGCCGACGGAGGCCGAGACGTTCGAGGTCGACGATCGGGCCCTCGCCACCGCCGAACGGAACGGTGAGCCTTAGAGAGCGCTCGCGGCGTTTAGCCGAAGCGGCGCTTGCAGCGGGCGATGTCGTTGTTGAACTGCTGCCGCGCACGAGTGCGGTCGCCGCTGCCTTGGAGGCGCCGAGCCAAACGCTCGGCCGCACTGCGCTCACACTGCGACAGTCGGCTCCCGTTCCCCGTCGCGGCGCCCGCTGGCGCCGCGAACGTCGGTACCAAGCCGAGTGATCCCACCAATGAAACGACGACGAGCATCTTCTTGATCACGGTGCCTCCCAGCGCCAGAGATGGTTCACGATACCCGGTCCGATCGACACGTAACCCGACCTCAGCTGAGCAACTGCTGCCTTATCGATTCAAGCTGTGTCGGGTCGTACGTCGGGTAGTCGCGGGCGAGCTCGATCGAGTTGGCGCCGAGCTGCACCGCAAAGCTAAGCGCCTGGTACCAGTCGCCGATGCGGTCGGGCGCGGCGGTCTGGAACGCCATCGGCCTGCCGTTGGCCTGCATGGCGTTGTACATATCGGTATACGACGGACCCTGCGGAGTGGAGCGGATCGAATTGTTTGCCAACACGCAGCGCAAACCGAGACTGGACCGACAGTAGGTCATCATCGACTCGGTGAAGGGCTCGTCCGTGCTCGACGATCCGTCAGGGTAAATGTGCTGGTACGGGTTGAATGCAAGCCCCGACCTCGTATGCGCCCACACCTGGTGCGCGTCCACCTCTTGCTGCTGGCATGTCGAGTCCGCCTCGGCGGTGTACCCGAAGGCGAGAAGGGCGCTCACGGTCTGGGGCGTACCGGCATCGCGGAGGAACGGTTCGCCCGTCCAGATCGTGCACTGGGTGATCTCTACCTGGGAGATCTCCGGAGTGTCGTCGTAGAGGGCGGCCAGCTTCGATTGCAGGTCGGCATACGCGCTGGCGAAGTCGGTCGACCAGAACAGGCCGATGCTGTCGCCTGCAGAGCTGTCGAGCTGTATCGGGCCACCATCCAGCTGCTTCGCCCAGTCAGGCGCAGACGTGCCGGCGAGAACGCGCACCTTGAGATGCATCGTGTACTGCGGGGCCAGCGTCCGGACCTGGGCAATGGCCTGGTCGATGGCGTTGTTGGTATCGATGGGACCGAACGGTGTCGGCTGCAAGGCCGCCCAGTCGACGCGGACCACCCAACCATCGAGCTGCGCCAGGTTCGCGTCGTCAGGTCGGCCTTGCCGGTCGAGGAGCCCCTTCAGCACGGGCTTGACCGCACTGGCTACGGTCAGCGTGAAGGTCTGCGTAAAACTGCCGGCGCCGTTCGTCGCCTTGAAGGTGAGTTGGCGAACCCCGGTCGTGCCCGACGCCGGTGTACCCGACAGGATCCCGGTGGCGGCGTTGAATGTCACGCCCGCGGGAAGGGTGCCCGTCGGCTTGGAGAGCGCCGGGCGCGGATACCCCGCGGCGCTGACCGTGAAGGTGCCGCTGTCACCAATGGTGAAGGTCGCGTTGTCCGCACTCGTGATCGTCGGCGCCTCGTTGACGGTCAACGTGAAGGACTGTGTCGCCTGCGGCGCCATCCCATTCGACGCCGTGAACGTGAGGGCTGCGACGCCTCCCTGGCCGGGTGCCGGGGTGCCGGTGAGCGTCCCGGTGCCATCAGCGTTGTCGGTGAAGGTGACTCCCGAAGGCGCCGTGCCCGTCATCGTGATCGTCGGCTTGGGCGTGCCCGATGCCTTGACCGTGAAGGTGCCCACCTGGCCCACCACGAAGGTGGCCGTCTTGGCGCTCGTGAATGCCGGCGCCGCCTCGACCGTGAGGGTGAACGCCTGGGTG
>JAFATL010000497.1 GCA_019243975.1 Actinomycetota bacterium
CCCGGTGCGGTTGATCGGCTCGGCGTGGGTGCCGTTCGACGACCCGTCGATCGGTGACGCCCGCCCCGACACCTCGCCGATGGTCAACGAGTACTCGGCGGCCAAGCGCAGCATCGGCCTCGACCTCAAGAGCGACGGCGGCCGCGAGGTTCTGCGGCGGCTGCTGCCGACGTGCGACGTGTTCCTCACCAACTACAGCGGCCCGGCACTGAAGACGCTCGGTCTCGACTACGAGGGTGTGCGGGCGCTGCGCCCCGACGTCATCTACGTCGCCATGCACGCGTTCGGTGCCGTCGAGGATTCGCCCTATTACGACTACGTCGCCTGGGGGCCCAACCAAGCGCCGCTGACCGGCCTCGACGACCTCACCGGGTATCCCGACGAGCCACCGGCCGCCATCGCCTCGTTCGGCTACCCCGACTATTCGAGCGGCATCTACGCGGTGCTCGCCACGTGCGCGGCGCTGGAGTGGCGCGACCAGACAGGCGAGGGCCAGCTGTGCGACGTCTCGCAGTTCGAGGCGACGGTGTCGCTGCTCGGGCCCTTCCTCCTCGACCACGAGCGCAACGACACCACGCCGGCGCGCACAGGCAACCGGCTCGAGTGGTCGGCACCCGAGGGCGTGTACCCGTGCCGGGGCGACGACCGATGGGTGGCGATCAGCGCCTACTCCGAGGAGAAGTGGACGGCGCTGGCAGAGGTGGCGGGTCACCCCGAATGGCTCACCGACGCGCGGTTCCCCGATGTGGCGTCGCGGGTGGCCAACCACGACGCGTTGGACGAGCTCATCGCCGGATGGACGCGCCAGCACACAGCCGAGGAGGTGGCGACCTGGCTGCAGGCGGCGGGCGTCGCCGCCGGACCGGTGATGGACCCGCCCGCCATCCTGGCCGACACCCACGTGGCCCACCGCGGCTTCTGGCTCACGGGCGCCCACGCGCGCGTGGGCGAAGACCTCGTCACCGGCATCGCCATCAACCTGCACGACACGCCCGGGTGGATCGACCGGGCCGGCCCGTCGCTGGGCGAGGACAACGCGGCCGTGCTCGGCGAGATCTGCGGCTACACCCCGGAGGAGCAGCAAGCGCTCGTCGATGCCGGTGCCGTGTTCCCGATGGCATCGCCCGGCCTGGCACTGCAACGGCCCTATCGCACGTGGGCGCCGGCCGCCTTCCCCCACCTGCCGTGGAGCCGTTCGTGAGCGGGCCGCTTTCCGGGCTCCGGGTCGTGGATCTGGCCGGACCGTCGGCCGCCTACGCCACCAAGCTGCTCGCCGACCTGGGGGCCGAGGTGATCATGGTCGAGCAACCGGGCGGCTCGTTCCTCCGCCGGCTGCCGCCGTTCGAAGGCGACGTGTCGTTGTGGTTCGCCTACTTCGGGGGCGGCAAGCGCAGCGTCGTGCTCGACCTGGCCGAGATCGCAGGTGTCGCGTCGTTGCAAGGTCTCATCGCCACCGCCGACGTCGTGGTCGACACCAACGCGCCCGGCAACCTCGAGCGGCTGGGCATCAGCGCCGACGCATCGCTGCAGGACAACCCGAAACTGATTTGGGTGTCGGTGACGCCGTTCGGTCGCACCGGTCCGCGCCGCGACTGGCTGGGCTCAGATCTCGTCGCGTGGGCGATGTCGGGCTGCCTGCACACCACCGGCTTCCCCGAGAGCCCGCCCGTCATCCCCGGCGGCCCCGCCCTCCTCGCCTGCCATCTGGCGTCGTTGAACGCAGCCGCGGGCACGTTGCTGGCATTGCGCTCGCGCCGGCGCAGCGGGCGGGGTCAGCTGGTGGAGATCTCGATCCAGGAGGCATGCCTGGCCGTGTCACCGGAGACGGGCGCGGTGGTGTTCCTCGACGACCTGCGCCCGCGGGCACGCGCCGGCAACCGCCGCACCGGCATCCGCCCGTGGGGCCTGTACCCAGCGCGCGACGGGTGGGTCGGCCTCGTGGGGCTGCAGCCGGGCCACTGGTCGGCGCTGGCCAAGTGGATCGTCGAAGTCACGGGAAACGAAGCGGCCGCCGACCCCGCGTTCAACGACGTGATCACGCGCATCGGCGCGGCCGAGGCCGTCGACCTGTGGACCGAGGACCTCACCCGCCGCCTAGACAAGGCCGACCTGTTCGTCGAGGGCCAGCGCCGCGGCATCCCCATCACGCCGGTCAACACCGCCGCCGACCTCAGCGCCGATCCCCACCTCGAAGCGGTCGGCTACTGGGAGACCGTCGACGACCCCTCACTCGGCAAGCTCCGCGTCGCCGGCGCGCCCTACCGCTTCTCCCGCATGGGTTGGTCGACCGGCCCCGCCCCCGCCCTGGGCGCGGACACCTCCACCGTTCTGTCCGCGTTGCCCTAACCCCCCAGCGAACTCGCCACACTTGACCGCGTATACGCGGTCAGAACGGGCGAGTTTGTCGAGGGAGCGGGCTACTTGCGCTGGAAGTTGGCCTTGCGCTTCTCGGCGAAGGCGCGCGGGCCTTCCTTGGCGTCGTCGGAGCGGAACACGGCCATGCCGTACTCCTGCTCGTAGGCGAGGGCCTCGCTCTCGAGCATGCCGTCAGTCTCGTGCAGGGTGCGCAGGATGGCTTCGACCGCGAGCGGCCCGTTCTCGCAGATCACACCCGCGATCTCCTTGGCCTTGGCGTAGGCCTGGCCGTCGGGGACGACGTGACCGATGAGGCCGAGCGACTTCGCCTCCTGCGCACTGATGTGTTTGCCAGTCAGCAGGATGTCGGCCGCCTCGGTGTAGGGGATCTGCCGACGCAGTCGCACCGCCGACCCGCCCATCGGGTACAGCGACCAGCGCGCTTCCGACACGCCGAACTTGGCCGACTCGCCGGCCACCCGGATGTCGGTGCCCTGCAGGATCTCGGTGCCGCCGGCGATGGCGACGCCCTCGACGGCGGCGATGATCGGCTTGGTCGGGCGGTACGTCTTGAGCAGGCCCTTCCAGATGAGGTCGGGGTCCTCGGCCATGCGCGCCTGCGGGTCGATCGAGTTGTCGTTGTCCTCGTCGCCCGCCATGGCCCGCAGGTCGGCGCCGCTGGAGAAGTTGCCGTCGGCGCCGGTGAGGATGATGCAGCGCACGTTCTCGTCCTCGGTCGCCTGCTTCCAGGCGTCCGCCATCATGATGAACATCGCCGGCGTCATGGCGTTCATGCGCTTGGGACGGTTCATCGTCACCGTCATCAGCGTGTCCTCGATGTCGACCAACAGGTCCGGCATGCGTCCTCCCGGGAGTGCTCGCGCAAGTGGCGGCACGCTACCCGAGAAACAGAACGCGTTCTACTTGCGCAGGAACTGCTCGATCATGGCGTTGACCTGGTCGGGAACGAGGAGCTGGTTGAAGTGGCCGGCGCCGACCGTCTGGCCGTTGACGAGCGTCGGGCACAGCTCGGCCAACGCGCGCCCGTCGTTGATCGGTGTGGCAGCCCCGATGTTGAGGACCGGGCACGTGACCGCCTGCAGGGCGGCCGGCCCGTCCCACACCGCGATGCCGTCGAAGCACGCGGCGGCGACGGCTTGCGGCGCGGCGAGCATCTCGTCGGTGATCCTGGCCTTCATCGCCGGGTCGTCCTCGGCGATGAACAGCATTCCCTCGATCAGGCTGCGCCGCGCCTCGACGTGATCGGGCCCTTTGAACGCCTCGACCAGCCCACCCAGCATGGGCGCGAGATCGGGGGCGACGACGATCGGTGCCGGATCGACCAGCACGACGGCGGCGGGCAGGTCGGGGTGGCGGGCCGCCAGCTCGAGGGCGATGACAGCCCCCATGCTGTGGCCGACGACCACGGGCCGCTCGAGGGCGAGCTCGGCGCACACCCAGGCCACGTCGTCAGCCAAGCCGGCCATCGTGTAGCCGTCGTCGGGCTGGTCGCTCATACCGTGGCCACGCAGGTCGACGGACACGACACGGTGCGCCGCTTTGAAGTGGTCGGCCTGCGGGCCGAAGTAGGTGTGGTTGCACGTCCACCCGTGCACGAACACCATCGCCGGGTCGCCCGCCCCCGCGTCCTCGTGGAACAGCTTGACCCCGTCACGCTCCAACATCGGCATCGGACGCCCCCCTCGCTGCGCTCGCCGCAGCCTACGACTGGCGCACGGACCGCAGCACGCGCCCGATGTCGAGCAGGTGGTGGTTGCCCTCGTGGGCGGCGCGCTGCGCGACGTTCCGCACGGTGCGTCGTTCGCCTTCACGGGTACCGACCCGCTCCCACTGCTCGGGCGTGAGTGACTCGAGCCGCGCCGCCAACCCGTCGGCCGCCGCGGTCAGGTCGTCGGCGACCGCCGCGGCATCGAGGCCACGCTCGTTGGCGTCGCGCACCGCGGCCTCGTGGTCGATGACCTCGAGCACGGGATCGTCCTCGGCCACGATGTGCGCCACGCGGCGGTCGAACAACGCGAACACCCCGCCCACATGGGCGGCGTACTCGATGGCCGACCAGACGCCGTCGGCGGGGCTCGCCCGTAGCACTGACTCGTCCTCACCCTTCAGCAGCCGCGTGAGCGGCGCCCGGTAGCGCCGGCCGAAGTCGCGGATCGTGGCCGGCGCCGACTCCGGCGTGACCGCGTCGAGGTCGAAGCCGCACTCCTCGCAGCGCGTCACAGGGGCTGGCAGTCGCCCCGCACGTCGGCGAGCATCTTGGCCAGCGCCTTGGAGAGCGTCTTCGCCTCGTCCTTGGTGAGGTGGCGGGCGAAGTACTGGTCGACGCCCCGCACGTGCACGGGTGCCGCGTCCTTCAGCTTCTTGCGGCCGGCCGGCGTGAGCGTGCACCACGACCCTCGCCGGTCGGACCCACAGGCCTTGCGCTCGACCAGGCCGGCGCCCTCCATGCGGTCGACCAGCCGGGTGAGCCCGCTCGGCGTGAGCAGCGCCCGCCGGGCCAGGTCGCCCATACGCAGCGAACCCTCCTGGGCCTCGTTGAGGTGCAGCAGCACCTCGTACCAGGGCAGGGGCAAGCCCATCTCCTGCTCCAGCTCCTCGTTGAGGCGCTTGACCAGGGCGGCGTGGGTGACCAGCAGCCCCCGCCAGGCGTCCAGGCGGTCGGTGTCGATGCCGGTGGAGGCCATATCCCGATGGTACCGATCTCGTTGCCCCGGAATATGTTGCTGACGCAAGGAGTTAATGCTTGTGTCCGCAATATTTGAGGAGGCAGAGACATGAGCACCACCGCAGCCACTCCCGCCCTGCGTGAAGTAAACGGCCGCACCATTCCCGAGGCCGGCGAGTACGAGCTGGACAAGGCCCACACCGCCGTCGAGTTCGTCGCCCGACATCTCATGATCAGCAAGGTCCGCGGCCGGTTCAACGACTTCTCCGGCGTCGTCACCGTCGGCGAGCAGCCCGAGGACTCCTCGGTGGTCGTGACCATCGACGTCCCCAGCGTGGCCACCGGCGACGCCCAGCGCGACGGTCACCTGCTCAGCCCTGATTTCTTCGACGCCGAGCAGTACCCGACCATCACCTTCCGCAGCACCCACGTCGAGCCCGTCAAGGGTGGCGACTGGAAGGTGACCGGCGACCTCACCGTGCGCGACGTCACCAAGCCCGTCGTGCTCGACGTGGAGTTCGAGGGCTCGCACCCGACGCCCTGGGGCACCACGCCCATCGGCTTCACCGCCAGCACCGAGCGCGACCGTGAGGACTGGGGCCTGGCCTGGAACCAGGCCCTCGAGACCGGCGGC
>JAFATL010000349.1 GCA_019243975.1 Actinomycetota bacterium
GGCCGCGTAGGGGGCGAACTTGGGCCAGGGGCGGGCGCGCTCGAGAGCTGCGGCGGCGGCGAGGGCGAGGGCGTCTTCGTGGCGACGAGCGACGATCTGCATGCCGACGGGGCAGGTGTCGACGATGCCGGCGGGGACCGACACGACGGGGTTGCCCGACGCATTGAACATGCCGGTGAACACGGCCGGGGCGCTGGGGCCGACGTCCTTGCCGTCGACGACGGTGGGGATGGGGCCGGTGGCGCCGAAGGCGGCCACGGGGGACGTCGGCACGAGCAGCAGGTCGACCTCGTCGAACAGGGCGGCCAGCGACTGGTTGAGGTCGTAGCGGAACTCCTGGGCCTGGCCGATGGCCTCCAGCGACATCCCCGATCCGAACGCCAGCTCGAACAGGGGCGCGGCGCCTTCGGTGTTCATGAGGTTGGTCATCACCTCCACCATCTGCATGGCGTTGCCGGGGTCCATGTCGAGGAACAGCAGCGCCGCGCCGATGGCGTCCATGGGGCCGACCTGCAGCGACAGGTCCGCCACCTCCTTGAGACCGGCGGAAGCAATGAGGTCGTCGGCGGCGGCGCGCACAGCGGCGCGCACGCCCGGGTCGCTGGGGCATGTGCCGTTGTTGTCGATCACCGCCACTCGAACGCCGGCCAGGTCGGTCTCGGTGATGGCCCGTTCGAACGGGACCGCGGGAGCGGGCAGCGACCCGGGGTCGCGCTGGTCGGTGCCCACGACGCAGTCGAGATAGCGGGCTGCGTCCCGCACCGTCCGCGCCAGCGGGCCCAGGTGAACCATGTTGGCGCCACCGATCCAACCGGGACCGCGGGGCACGCGCCCGTGCGTTCCCTTCACGCCAACGACACCGCACCACCCGGCCGGGAGTCGAATGGAGCCGCCCATGTCGCTGCCCGTCGCGAGGGGCACGAGGCCGGCGGCCAACGCGGCGCCGGCGCCGCCACTCGACCCGCCCGGTGTGCGCTCGAGGTTCCACGGGTTGCGGGTGGCGCCGTGCAGGACCGAGTTGGTGAAGAACAGCAGGCCCATCTCGGGCGACGCCGTCAGGCCGACCGGCACGGCCCCCGCCGCCAGCAAGCGGGTCGACTGGATCGACGTGACCTCGGCGATGCGGTCCTTGAACGCGGTGCTGGCCGACGTGGCCGGCCACCCCTCGACCCACTCCAGCTCCTTGATGGCAAGGGGCACGCCCGCCAGGGGACCGGGATCGGTGCCGGCCGCCACCTGCTGGTCAACGCCGGCTGCCACCCGGCGGGCCCGTTCGGCATCGAGGTGCACGACGGCGTTGATGGCCGGGTTGAGTCGCTCGATGCGTTCGAGCGACTCCTCCAACACCTCGACGGCGCTGCGCTCGCCGCTCCGCACCGCTTCGGCGACTTCGACTGCATCTGCCTCGTACGTGCTCATGGGCGTACGGTAGTCAACCGTCGTTAACATTTCGACCGAGCCCAGTCAAAGCTGCAGAGGAGCCCGCGTGGAGTTCACCCAGGTCCTGTACGAGGTCGACGCGCACATCGCGACCGTCACCCTCAACCGCCCCGATCGGATGAACGCGGCGACGTTCGACATGGGTGAGCAGCTGATCGAGGCGCTGAAGCAGGCCGAGGCCGACAACGACGTGCGGGTCGTGATCCTCACTGGCGCCGGCAGGGGGTTCTGTGCGGGTGACGACGTGCAGGCGGCGTGGGGCGACCCCCGCATGGAGGCCACCATGCGCGAGCTCGGCGGCGTGCGGCCGCCGATGACGCCGGAGTCCACCGCCGTGCTCGGCATGACCAAGCCGGTGATCGGCGCCATCAACGGCGTCGCCGTCGGCATCGGCGCCGACTTCGCGGTGATGTGTGACCTGCGGGTGGCGTCGGAGCACGCCAAGTTCGGCTGGTTCTACGTGAAGATGGGCCTGATGGCCGACCTGCCGTCGTACTGGCGGCTGCCGCTGCTGGTCGGTTACGAGAAGGCGACCGAGCTGCTGCTCACCGCCGAGATGATCGACGCCGCCGAGGCGGCACGTATCGGGCTCGTGTCGCGCGTCGTCCCCGCTGACGAGTTGCTGCCGGCGGCGCGCGAGCTGGCAGCCAAGATCGCCGCCCAGCCGCCGCTGGCCGTGCGCCACATCAAGGAAGGTCTCCGCCGCGGCGCCGGCCGCAGCTACGCCGAGCTGGGCGAGCTGGCCACCTTCGTCGGCAACGGCCTGGCCCGCTTGTTCAGCACCGCCGACCACAAGGAAGCGGCGGCCGCCTTCATGGAGAAGCGGCCCGCGGTGTTTACCGGGAACTAGCTGCGGGGGACCTGCGACCAGGGCAGGTCCTTGTCGGCCTTGGGATCGCCGGGGAGGCCGAGCACCCGCTCGGCCAGGATGTTGCGGCCGATGTCGGTGGTGCCGCCGCCGATGGTGCCGCCCCGCTGCGTGAGCCACGCCTTCACGACGTCTTGGTTCTCGCCCGACTCGGCAATCGAACTGCCGCCCATGGTCGTGGGCCGGATCATGTCGTAGTTGGAGATGAGCAGACCGTCGGGGCCCATGAGGTCGACGGCCAGCTTCCACGTCTGCTCGACGGTCGTCGTGTAGGCGAGCTTCACCACCGCGCCCTCGGGTCCGGGTGTGCCCCGCTCGCGCATCTCCTGGGCCCGCACGGTGGTGAGCCGGACGAGCTCGTTGGCGATCCACGCCTTGGTGACCTCGTCGCGAGCGGCCTCGTCGTCGGGCTCATGTGACTGCAGAGCGCGCACGGCCTGGCCGATGGCGCCCGACCCGCGGGGCGCCCGCGACAAGTGGCCGAACGCCACCCGCTCGTTCATGAGCGTCGTCAGCGCCACCGCCCACCCCTCGCCCACATCGCCCACGCGCAAGCTGTCGGGCGTCCGGGCGTCGGTGAGGTACACCTCGTTGAACTCGGCCTCGCCGTTGATCTGGCGCAGCGGCCGCACCTCGATGCCGGGCTGGCGCATGTCGATGAGGAAGTAGGTGAGGCCCTTGTGCTTGGGCTGCTCCGGGTCGGTGCGGGCCAGGATCATCGCCCAGTCGGCGACGTGGGCCAGCGTGGTCCACACCTTCTGGCCGTTGAACACCCACTCGTCGCCGTCGCGCACGGCTCGGGTCGACAGCGACGCCAGGTCGCTGCCGGCGCCCGGCTCGCTGAACAGTTGGCACCAGATCTCCTCGCACGCGAACGCGGGGCGCAGGAAGCGCTGGCGCTGTTCGTCGGTACCCCGCACCACGATGGTCGGCCCGGCCATGCCGATGCCCATGAAGTTGACGTTGACGTTGCTGGGCGCGCCGGCCTGCTCCAAGCGCTCGTCGATGCGCTCCTGCAGCTTGGGGTCGAGGCCGAGGCCGCCGAAGCCCTCCGGGAAGTGCACCCACCCCAGACCCAGGTCGTACTGGGCCGCCCAGAACTCGGTGTCCTTGGTCGACGCGGGCGGATGGGCCTCGAGCAGTTGGTCTACGAGGGCATCGACGCGGGCACCGTCCGGCATGTGAACGAACGTTAATCCAAGCCACCAACCGCTAGCACCTGACGTGAATCGCCGTTTACAATCGCCCCGTGCCCGCTTCCACGCAGACACCGGTCGCCCCCGGCCTGTTCACGTGGCCATCGGATGCGCCCCAGCTCATCGGGAGCCGCTGCCGCGACTGCGGCGTGATGACGTTCCCGGCCCAGGCCGACTGCCCGGGCTGCACGGGTGACGGCATGGAGGAGAGCCTCTTCGACCGGCGGGGAACGCTGTGGACGTTCACCACGCAGGGCTTCGTGCCCAAGTCGCCGCCCTACAGCATCAAGGAGGACCCGGCCACCTACGTGCCGTACGCGGTGGGTTACGTCGAGTTCGCCGACCAGGCGCGTGTCGAAGGCCGCATCTTGGAGAACGACCCCGAGAAGCTGACCATCGGCATGGAGATGGAGGTCGTGGTCGTGCCCCTGCGCACCGACGACAACGGCACCGAGATCATGACGTACGCGTTCAAGCCAGTGACCGAGACAGGAGCGGCCTGATGGATGTCGCCATCGTCGGCATCGGCCTGCATCCGTTCGGGCGCCACGAAGGTGTGTCCGACGTCGACATGGGCGTGTACGCGTCCCGGCAGGCGATGCGCCACGCGGGTGTCGAGTGGCGGGATGTGCAGTTCGCCGTCGGCGGCAGCCTGGGCCAGACGCTCGGCGGCGGCGCCAGCCCCGACACGCTGGTGAGCCGGCTCGGCCTCACCGGTCTGCAGTTCATCAACGTGAGCAACGGTTGCGCCA
>JAFATL010000610.1 GCA_019243975.1 Actinomycetota bacterium
GCCATGGACGTGATGGCGGCGCGCACGCCTCGCCTGGCCCGGGCCGGCGCCCGCCTCAGCCGGAAGGTGGCCACCGCTCGTCGCTAGAGTGCCCGCTATGAGCGACACGGTGTACTTCGACGAGGTGAAAGAGGGCGACACGGGTCCGGAGGTGCGCCACCAGCTCACGCGCACCGACCTGGTGATGTACGCCGGGGCGTCCGGCGACTTCAACCCGATGCACACCGACGAGGTCAAGGCCAAGGAGGCGGGGCTGCCGTCGGTGTTCGGCCACGGCATGTTCTCGGCGGGATTGCTGGCGACGGCGGTGACCGACTTCGTCGGCGTCGGCAACGTCCGCAAGTACAACGTGCGGTTCGTGAAGCAGACGTGGCCGGGGGAGACGCTGATCTCCAAGACGACCATCACGTCGAAGCGGTCCGAAGATGGCAAGAACCTCGTCGATCTGACGTGTGAGCTGGCCAACGAGAACGGCGAGGTCAAGGTGGCGGGCGAGGCCACCGCCGAACTTCCGACGCGCGGTTGAGCTCACCGTCGTCGCAGTCGGTCCCCGGGATGGCCCGGGCCGACCTGCCGCTGCCTGATGCCGAGACGCAGCCGTTCTGGGACGGGTGTCGCTCGCGTCGCTTGCTCATCAAGCGGTGCAACGCATGCGGGCGGGCGTACTTCTACCCCCGTGACTTCTGCCCGAAGTGCTGGAGCACCGACGTGGCGTGGGAAGAGGCCAGCGGGCGGGCGACGCTGTACACGTGGTCAGTCGTGTACCGCAACGACCTGCCGCCGTTCGACGGCCGGGTGCCGTACGTGGCCGCGGTGGTCGACCTGGTCGAGGGACCGCGCATGCTGACCAACGTCGAGGGGTGCCCGTTCGAGTCGCTCGCCATGGGGATGGAGTTGGTCGTCGACTGGCGGGTGGAGTCCGACGAGATCACGTTGCCGGTGTTCCGGCCCGCGTCGGCGGCCTGATGGCTGATCAACCGTTCCGGGTGCTGCCCCGGCTCGAGCCCGACACCGAGTTCTTCTGGAAGAGCGGCGAGGACGGCAAGCTCCGGTTCCTGCGTTGCAACGCCGACGGCACGTTCCTGCATCCGCCCGCGCCCGTGTGCCCGAAGTGCTTGGGGCGCGATCTGTCGCCCGCGGTGGTGAGCGGTCGCGGGGTCGTCGCCACCTTCACTATCAACCATCAGCCCTGGTACCCCGGCTTGGACCCGCCGTACGTCATCGCCATCGTGGAGATCGACGAGGACCCGTCGGTGCGGTTCACGTGCAACATCGTGAACTGCGCGCCTGAGGACGTCTCTGTCGGCATGCCCGTGCAGGTGGTGTTCGAGCAGTACGACGACGTGTGGCTGCCGTTCTTCGAACCCGTCGCGGGCGGTGCGTCGTCGTGACGTTGCGTGCCGCCGTCACCGGGGCGGGCCAGTCCGACATCGGCCGGCGGCTCTTCCGTGACCCGCTCGAGCTGACGATCGACGCGTGCATGGAGGCGATCACGTCCGCTGGTCTCACACGTGACGACATCGACGGGTTGGCCACCTACCCAGGGAACATGGAGTTCCCGCCCGGGTTCTCGGGCGCGGGCATCACCGAGGTGCAGGACGCGCTGCGGCTCAACCTCAACTGGTTCACCGGCGGCATCGAGATGCCTGGCCAGCTGGGGTCCGTGATCAACGCCTGTCTGGCCGTGCACGCCGGGCTGGCCCGCCATGTGTTGTGCTTCCGCACGGTGTGGGAGGGCTCTGCGCAAGGCGACAAGGGCCGGTCCGCGGTCATGCCGGGTGGCGGTCGCGGTGGTGGCGGCGTCCGCATGGGCGGGTTCATGCAGTGGCGCCTGCCGTACGGGGCGCCGTCGGCGGCCAACTGGATCGCCATGTTCGCCCAGCGCCACTTCCACGAATTCGGCACGACGCGGGAGCAGCTGGCCCAGATCGCCTTGAACGCCCGCGCCAACGCGGCGCTCAACCCCAAGGCGATCTACCGCGACCCGATGTCGATGGACGACTACCTCAACGTC
>JAFATL010000630.1 GCA_019243975.1 Actinomycetota bacterium
GGCCCTGCGACAGCACCCCGAGCGCGTCGGTGTCCTGGCGGGTGATGGCCCACTTCTCGGCGATGCGTTCGGCGCCCTCGAACTGGCTCGTGTACTCGTAGCGGCCGAAGTAGCTCTTGGGGATCGCACGCCCGGGCCCGTTCTGCACGTTGGAGCCGAGGGGGATCCGGCTCATCGACTCGACGCCGCACGACAGGGCGACGTCGATGGTGCCGGAGGCGATGAGGCTGGCGGCCAGGTTGGTGGCCTGCTGTGACGAGCCGCACTGGCTGTCGACCGTCGTCGACGCCACGGTCAACGGGAGACCAGCGGTGAGCCACGCCGTGCGCCCGATGTTGAAGGACTGCTCGCCCACCTGGCTCACGCAGCCGGCCACGATCTGGTCGACCTCGGCCGGGTCGATGCCGGCCCGTTCGATGCACGCCAGCTGCACGGCCGCCAGCAGGTCGGCTGCGTGCATGGTGGACAGGCCACCGCCCCGCCGCCCCAACGGGCTGCGGACGGCTTCAACGATCACGACGTCGGTCATGCCGACGAATGTAGGTCAGCGCCCGATTCTGCGGCGATTGCCGTCGAGGGGGCGACGGCGGCCTTCGATGGCGCCCAGCACGCCGAGGAAGATGGTGGCACCAAGGGCGGCGAGAAGGACCGAGCGCAGGCCGAAGTGGCGGATGCCCTCGTAGCCGGCCGCCCGGGCCAGCGCGCCGCCGATGAACGCGCCAATGACGCCGACGGCGATGTTGGTGATGCAGCCTCGGCCCTTCCGGCCGGTGACCATGCCCGCGATCCACGCCGCCAGCAGCCCCACGATCGCCCACGAGATGAGTCCCACGGGCGAAAGGCTACGTCGCGATCATGGCGACGGAGCCGTGACTTCGGTCGCTACGCGGCGGCCCGGCGGGTGGCTTCGGCCAGCGCCCGGCGTGCCTCGGCCAGGCCCTGGCGGCCCAGCTCCCGGGTGCGCTCGTCGAGCTTCCAGGCGGTCTCTTCGTCCTCGATCAGAACAAGCTGTCGTGCCATGTCACTCAGTATGAACAGAGGGTGTGACAAGAACTATTTCCAGCGTTTCCCCAGGTCACACCCCCCGCCGGTCCATCGCCTTTCGCGCTTGAACTCGTCTGGGGGACGAGTTGAAGCGCTAAAGCGAGCTCACATGACGGGCTTGCCGTACATCTCGCCGAGGGGGTCGCTGATCAGCTCGAGGCGGGCGCCGTCGGGGTCGGCGAAGTAGATCGACGAGCCGTCGACGTGCGCGTAGGGGACCCCGGCGGCGTCGAGCTTGCCCTTGAGGTGCTGCCAGCGGTCGGGGGCGACCGAGATGGCGAGGTGGTGCAGGCCGCCCAGCACTTCGGCGTAGGCACTGAGTCCGAGGCCGGGCAGGTCGAAGAACGCCAGTGCGTTGCCGTTGCCGATGTCGAAGAAGAAGTGCGTCGACCCGCCGTAGTCGCGGTTCTCGAACATCTCGGTGAGCGGGAACTCGAGCAGGCCTTGGTAGAAGTCGACCGTGCGCTCGACGTCGCTGCTCAAGAGGGCGATGTGATGCACGCCGCGCGCCGACGACTGCCCGCGTTGGCCCGACGGACGGAGGTGCCGCGCCGCGATCTCCTCCCGCGTCTTGGTGGCCGCGTCGCGGGCCGCGCCGATCAGGCCCGCCTTCGAAACAGGGTCGTCCGTCACGGCTTCAGTCTGTACCCTTCGGGCACGACCTTCGGAGGAAACCCATGCCTGGAAAAGTGCCTCAGAAGCCCAACGAGAAGAAGAAGGGCAAGAGCCTGAAGGAGAAGCGTCAGGCCAAGCGGGCCAAGAAGTCGGGTTCGTAGACCGAGGCGCCGGCGATGCTCGCATTCGATGGCGTCTTCGGCCTCGCCCTGCTGGGCCTGTGGATCTACTGCGTCTTCGACGTCATCACCACCGACGAGTCGCTGATCCGCAACCTGCCCAAGCTGCTGTGGCTGGCGATCGTGCTGTTCATCCCCGACATCGGCTCGATCGCCTGGCTCGTCGCGGGCCGGCCGCCGAAGGCCAGCTTCCGCATCGCCGGCGCGCCGTCGTACGGCCCCAACCGCGAGACGATCCGCCGCCCCGAGGACGGCCCGCGCTTCGACGACCTCGACGGCATGAACGACGTCGTCCGTGAGCGCGAGGAGCGGTCCCGCCTGCGCATGTGGGAGGAGCAGCTGCGCCGCCGCGAGGAGGAGCTCCGCAAGCGCGAAGAGGGCCTCGAGTAGCGGTCCGGTGCGAAGATCGCGGGCATGACAGCCGAGAAGCTGTGGGCGAACTCGGGTGACTCGCACTTCATCGAGCCGCTGAACATCTTCGACAAGCTGCCCGAGCACATCCGGGACCGGATGCCCCGCAGCGTGAAGGACCCGTCGGGCGAGTTCGAGACGATCTACGTCGATGGCCTCGAGTTCCGCCGCGACCTGCCTCAGCGCGACCCCAGCAAGCCCAAGAAGAGCTTCGGCGGCATCAGTGCCCGCCCCATCGGGACGACGGCCGAGGACTTCATCACGCGCGTGCTCAACGGCAACGACGCCGAGCATCGCCTCAAGGACCTCGACGACGAGGGTGTATGGGCCGAGGTGATGTACCCGGGCTTGGGCATCTGGCAGTTCAACATCCGCACGCCTGAGGTGGCCCGGGCCGGCGCCCGGGCGATCAACGAGTTCGCCGCTCACTTCCAGTCGAAGTCTCCCCGCTTCGTGTGCTGCGCGACGTTGCCGCTGGTCGACGTCGACGACGCCGTCGGCGAGGTGAAGCGCTGCAAGGACGAAGGTTTCCTCATCGCCTTCCTACCGGTGAAGCCGCCCGCGGGCCGGCCCGAGTGGCACGAGGACGAGTGGGCGCCGTTGTGGGCCGCGTTCGAAGAGACGGGCATGCGCATCGGGTTCCACATCGGTACCGAGCCGTTCGCGCCGACGCAGCGACAGGGCCTCTACTACCGCGGGCCCGGCGGCGCCGTCCTCAACTACGTCGAGACGACCTACGGCGGCCAGCGCGCCGTGACCCAGCTGATCGCGTGCGGTGCCCTTGATCGTCATCCCGAATTGAAGGTGCTGGTGTCGGAGGGCGGCGCCACCTGGGGGCCGTTCCTCGCCGACCGCATGGACGAGGGCTACCGCCAGCACAGCGTGGCCGTGAAGCCGACGCTGTCGAAGCCGCCGTCGCAGTTCCTCTACGAGCAGGTGTACGCGTCGTTCCAGCACGACAGCTCGGCCGTGAAGGCGTGCTCGGCCATGGGGTGGCAGAACGTGATGTGGGGGAGCGACTACCCCCACTTCGAGGGCACGTTCGGCCACACCCAGAAGACGCTGCACGAGCTGTTCGACGACGTCGACCCGGTTGTGTCGCACCGCATCCGCATCGGCGCGTTCCAGGAGTTGTTCCCGAGCGTCCCCGCTCCGCCGTTCGCCACCTAGTGTCCCGGGCGCATATGGACGCGCTCACCTTCCTCGGCTTGCAGCCGACCGACGACCCCAACCGGTGGAAGCTGCCCGTCACCGATGGCATCTCGACCGGCGGCGGCTTCCTGTTCGGCGGCGCCGGCCTGGCCGCGGGGATCGAGGCGCTCGAGCGCACCTCCGGCCGCCCCGTGGTGTGGGCCACCGCCCAATACCTGTCGTTCGCCCGCCCGCCGGCGGTGCTCGACGTCGACGTGAAGATGGCCGTCACCGGCCACCAGGTGAGCCAGGGCCGGGCCGTGGCCCACGACGGCGACAACGAGATCCTCACCGTCAACGCCGCGTTGGGTCGCCGGCCCCTGGAGGCGACGGGTGAATGGGCGATCCGGCCCGACGTACCTGGGCCGCATGAATGCGGGCCGCGCCGGCACTGGCGGGGCGAGACCAACGACATCTCGTCGCGGCTCAACGTGCGGGTGGCCATCGGCCGCGACTTCGACGAGCTCGACGGCACGCCCGGCAACGGCCGCACGGCCATGTGGGCCCGCCTGCCCGACATCGAGATGTCCGCCGCCGGCCTCGCGGTGCTGGGCGACTTCGTGCCGTCGGGCATCGGCCAGGCCCTCGGCCTGCGCGCCGGCGGCAACAGCCTCGACAACACGTTGCGCGTAGCCCGCATCGTGCCCACCGAGTGGGTGCTCCTCGACATCCGCATCCACGCCGTGGCCAACGGCTTCGGCCACGGCCTCGTGCACCTGTGGGCCGAGGACGGCACGCTGCTCGGCACCGCCAGTCAGTCCGCCATCGTCCGCTTTTGGAGAGATCAAACATGACGAGACACGGCATCACCATTCCGTTCGACGGCGTGTCGCTCGCCGACCACCGCGACTGGTTCCGCGAGCTGGTCGACCTGGGTTACACCGACGTGTGGTCGAGCGAGGCCAACGGCACCGACGCGTTCACGCCGTTGGCGCTGGCGGCGGCGTGGGCGCCGGAACTACGGCTCGGTTGCGCGATCGTGCCCGCGTACACGCGCGGGCCGGCGTTGATGGCGATGAGCGTGGCGGCCATGGCCGAGGCGGCGCCGGGCCGGTTCGCGTTCGGCATCGGCACCTCGTCTGACGTCATCGTCGGCCGCTGGAACGACATCCCCTTCGACGAGCCCTACAAGAAGACGCGCGACATGGTGCGCTTCCTCAAGACCGCGCTCACCGGCGACAAGGTCGACGAGGAGTACGACACGTTCAAGGTGCGCGGCTTCCGTCTCGGCCGGAAGCCACCCGAGGTGCCGCCCATCCTCGTGGGCGCGTTGCGCCCCGGCATGCTGCGCCTGGGCGGCCGCGAAGGCGACGGCGCCATCATCAACTGGCTGTCGGCCGACGACGTGAAGCAGGTGGCGCCCGAAGTCGGCGAGGGCAAGGAGATCGTCGCCCGCATCTTCGTGTGTCCCACCGAGGACGTCGACACCGCGCGCGGCATCGGCCGCTTCGCCATCGCCGCCTACCTCAACGTGCCCGTGTACGCCGCGTTCCACGAGTGGGTCGGCCGGGGTGACGACCTCAAGGGCATGTGGGAGAACTGGAAGGCAGGCGATCGCAAGGCCGCCACCGCCGCCATTCCCGATCACGTCATCGACGAGCTGATCGTGCACGGCTCGCCCGCGCAGTGCCGGGAGCACATTGCTCGCTACGTCGAGAAC
>JAFATL010000654.1 GCA_019243975.1 Actinomycetota bacterium
CGGGCACGTCTTCGCCCCGCAGCCGGGCGCACGCGTTGTCGATCAGGGCCAGCCACGGCGACGGCTGGCGGGGAACCGTGCGGGTGGCGAACGTGCGCCGCTGCGCCCACGACACGTTGAGCTCCCGCTCGGCGCGCGTCAAAGCGACGTACAGCAACCGCCGCTCTTCGGCTTCGGCTTCGTCGCTGGTGGCCTGGCCGATGGGCACCAGGCCCTTCTCGAGGCCGGCGACGAACACGACCGGCCACTCCAGGCCCTTGGCCCGGTGGAACGTGGCCAGCTCGACCACGTCGGCGCCGTCGTCGGGCTGGTCGGACCGCACAGTGGCGCGCAGCCAGGCCAGGAACCCGTCGGCGTCGCCCGACGCGTCGAGGGCGAGGTATTCGTGGCCCAACCGCACGAGCTGCTCGAGGTCGAGGCGGCGCTCGACGGCGATGTCGGCGGCGGCCGCCTCGATGTCGGAGAGACGGGCCTTGAACGGCACACCCGCGGGCGCCCGGCGCAGGCCGGCCAGGGCCTCCTTCACCTCGGGCTGGTCGAGGAACGCGCCGCCGCGGTTGCGGAACGGCACGTCGGCGGCCCGTAGCGCTTCCTCGAACCGCTCGAGCTGGGCGTTGGTGCGGGTGAGCACGGCCATGTGCGACCACGCCAGCCCGCCGCCGCGTGCGCGGCGCAACGACCGGGCGATGCCGCGCGCCTCGTCGTCGTCGGTGGCAAAGGAGCGCACGATCGGCACGGGCCCGTCGGCCCGGTGCGCGTGCATGGGTGGGCGACCGAGCACGGCGCCGGCCACCGCCAGCACCTGCGGCGTGGACCGGTAGTTGTGATCGAGGGTGACGATCTCGGCGGTGGGGAAGCGCTTGGTGAACAGCGTGAGGTAGGTGGGGTCGGCACCGTTCCAGGAGTAGATGGCCTGGTTGGGATCGCCGACGACGCACAGGTCGGCGCGGTCGCCGAGCCAGGCGGTGAGCAGCCGGTACTGCACGGGGTTGACGTCTTGGAATTCGTCGACGAACAGGTGGCGGAACCGCCACCGTTGCGTGGCCGCGAACTCGGCGTCTTCGTCGAGGACCTGCGCGCAGCGCACCAGGAGGTCGTCGAAGTCGACCACCCGCTTGGCCCGCTTCTCGTCCTCGTAGCGCTGGTAGACGGTGGCCATCGTGGCGGCGGGCAGCGGCGGCGTGCGCCCGGCCAGCATGGCGGCCGTCTCGTACTCACCGGGCGACACCATGCGGGCCTTGGCCCACTCGATCTCGCCGGCCACGTCGACGAGCTGGATGGGGGCGCCGTTGCCGCGACGGCCGGGCAGCAGGGGAGCAAGCAGGCGCGCCTTGCGCTCCAGGAGGACGGGCGCCGTCTCACCCCGGTCGGCCCAGCGGCGCCGCAGCTGGGCGTAGGCGATGGCGTGGAACGTGCCGGCGGCGACCTGGTCGCGGACGCCGAGCTGGCGCAGGCGCCGGCCCAGCTCACCAGCCGCCTTGCGGGTGAACGTGAGGGCCAGCACGTGGCCGGGATCGGCGCTGCCGGTGAGGATGCGGTAGGCGATGCGCCGGGTGAGCACCCGCGTCTTGCCCGAGCCGGCGCCGGCCAGGATGCACAGGGGCGCGGCGTCGGACTCCACGGCCTGGCGCTGAGCGGGATTCAGGTCGTCAAGGTTCATCGCCCGTCCGAAGGTACAGACGGGGTGAGACAGTTACGCGGATGCGGCGGGTGGGGCCCCTCAGGGGTGCCCGCCGCAGTGAGCGCAGGGCGAAGCCCGGAGCGAACAAACGAAACAGCCCCAAGTAGCCGTCGGACCTTCGCCTCTCGGCGCTGGTCTTCCGAACTTCTCGGGGCCGTTCCGGCGGACCCTGCCTGACGGCTTGGTCCTGTTCCAACGTCTCGCAACCGATCCCTCACATGGGGCGGGCAGCTCGGTGCCTTCCGCTCTCTGCGATTCGATCGGCGTCCAACGCCGGACTGCCGCCACTGTGCGTTCACCACAGGGCCGCGTCAAGACCCCCGCCTATTTCAATTTCATGACGGGCGAGGGCGTCCAAGTAGTTTCGTCCCGATGTTGCAGGCTTACGCCGGCGGTCGGCTGTTCGGGACCGCCTTCGGTCCCGGCGTGCCCCGCGTGGTGGCGCTACACGGCTGGGCGCGGACGCACGCCGACTTCACCGGCGTGCTTGGCGGACTCGACGCCGACACCGGCGCCATCGCCGTCGACCTGCCCGGCTTCGGCGCCACCCCGCCCCCGCCCGAAGTCTGGGGCGGCCGGCAGTACGCCGAGGCAATCGTCCCCCTTCTCGCCGACCTGCCCGAGCCGCCGGTCCTGCTCTGTCACTCCTTCGGCGGTCGCGTCGGGGTCCACCTGGCCGCCGGTTGGCCCGACCACGTGCGCGCCCTCGTCCTGACGGGCGTGCCCCTGCTCCGGCTCGGTGGCGGCCGCAAGCCCGCCCTGCGCTACCGCGTCGGCCGCGCCCTGCACCGGCGGGGCATCCTCGGTGACGAGGCCATGGAACGGCTGCGCCAGCGCTACGGCTCCACCGACTACAAGCGCGCGCAAGGGATCATGCGGGCCGTGCACGTCGTCGCCGTCAACGAAACCTACGAAGACCAGCTGGCGGCGACCCGGTGTCCCGTCGAGCTGGTGTGGGCCGACAACGACACCGAGGCGCCGCTCCCGGTCGCCGAGCGGGCCGCCACCATGCTCGGCGACCAGGCCACCCTCACCGTCCTCCCGGGCGCCGGTCACATGACCCCGCTCACCGCGCCCGACGCGCTGCGGGCCGCCATCGAGCGTCAACTGGCAGGGCAGTGACGTGAGCGTCCTCGCCCTGGCCGCCGTCGTCCTCGCCGCCGCGGCGGCCGCCCTGCGATGGCTGCGCGTTGCCCAGCGCGAGCACTACCTGGCCGGGTCGGCCACCCGCTTCGCCATGCGCTGGTGGTTCGGCCAGAGCCAGAACCGCTTGCTGGCGGTGGCGGTGCTCGTGGGCGTGGTGGGGGCCTTCGGCCGTCCGATCGGCGCGGTCATCTCCGCGGTGGCGCTGCTCATCGGCCCGTTCGGTCTGTCGCTGCTCGGCAAGGCGCCCGGGCCGGTGGCGTGGACGCGACGGCTGCGCACCCTGGCTGCCGCCTACGCCGTCCTCTATCTCGTCGTGCTCGGCCTGGGCTTCGCCGTAGGTGAGCCCGTGATCGCCGGCGTCATCGCCGCCGCGTTCACACCGCTGCTCGTCGACCTGGCGTGCGTGATCACCAAGCCGGTGGAGGAACGCCTGGCCGAGCGCTTCGTCGACCAGGCCAAGGCGCGCCTGGCCAACGTGCACCCGACGACGGTCGCCATCACCGGCTCGTACGGCAAGACGACGACCAAGGGCTACGTCGCCCATCTCGTCTCCGGCACCAAGACCGTCGTGGCCAGCCCCCGCAGCTTCAACAACCGGGCCGGCCTGGCGCGCGCCGTCAACGAGAACCTAGTGCCGGGCACGCAGGTGTTCGTGGCCGAGATGGGCACCTACGGCCCGGGCGAGATAGCCGAGCTGTGCTCGTGGGTGAAGCCGCGCGTCGGCGTGATCACTGCCATCGGCCCCGTGCACCTCGAGCGCTTCGGCTCCGAGGACAAGATCCTCGAGGCCAAGTCAGAGATCGTCGCCGACACCGAGCTCGCCATCCTCAACGTC
>JAFATL010000693.1 GCA_019243975.1 Actinomycetota bacterium
CCGCCCCGCCCCGTGCCTTCGGGGTCGCCGCCCTGCAGCACGAAGCCGGGGATCACGCGGTGGAACACGATGCCGTCGTAATAGTGGTAGCGGGCCAGCACGACGAAGTTGTTGACGGTCTTGGGTGCTGCGATCGGATCGAGGGCGATGGTGAGCGTGCCCTTCGACGTGACCATCTCGGCCGTGTAGCGCTTGTTCGCATCGATGCACATCGGCGGCGGTCCGTCGAAGCGCTGCTGCTTGGGGCTGGAGCCGTCGGCCGCGGGGCACTCGGTGGGCACAGGTCCTCCTAGGACTCGGTGATCGTGATCTGTTTGATGACGTGGGTGGCGTTGGCGTTGGACGACAACTGCGCGAGCACGTCCATACCCGAGCTGACCTCGCCGAACAGCGTGAACTTGGGCGGGTTGAGCTTGGGGATGATGTCGGGCCCGGTCAGGATGATGAACTGCGTGCCGTTGGTGTTGGGGCCCGAGTTGGCCATGATCACGGAACCGACCTTGTACTGACCGGGCGGCGGCAGCTCGTCGGCGAACAGGTAGCCGGCGTCGGTGGGGTCACCAGGCGGGTTGCCGCCCTGGATGTATGAGCCGGGAATGATCTTGTTCCAGGTGAACCCGTCGTAGAAGTGGTAGCGGGCGAGGAACACGAAGTTGTTCACGGTGTCGGGCGCGCGCGACTGGTCGAGGCTGATGTCGAACGAGCCGACGTCGGTCTCGACGGTGGCCGTGTAGCTCTTGGCCCGGTCGATGCAGAGGGGTGGCGCCCGGCGGAACTTGGTCTCCCGCACAGACTTGCCGTCGGCGCGGGGGCACGGGGCGTCGAGGCCGAGGTCGCTCGACGTCGAGGTGGTGCCGCTGGCGTTGACCTTCTTGGTCTTCTCGTTGGTCGTGTAGTTCAGGACCAGGGCCAGGATGAAGCCCATCGTGCCGAGCACGGCGGCGAAGCCCACCATGCGGCTCCGGCGCTGCTTGCGCTTGAGCCGGGCCACCTGCTGGGCCCGGGCCCGGTGCGCGCGCTTGTGGCGTTGGCGCTTGTCGGTGGGCACGAACGGGAAAGGTAGCCTCGCCACCTGTGAATCTCGTGGTCCAGAAGTTCGGCGGCACCTCCGTCGCCGACCCCGACCGGATGCGTGCCGTGGCCGATCACATCGCCCGCACGCGCCGCCAGGGCGCCAACGTGGCCGTGGTCGTGAGCGCCATGGGCAAGGAGACCGACGATCTGCTCCACCTGGCCAGCCAGGTGTCGAAGACCCGTCCGGGCCGCGAGATGGACATGCTGATCACCGCAGGCGAGCGCAAGAGCGTGGCCCTGCTGTGCATGGCGCTCGCCGACCTGGGCGTGGCGGCGGCCTCGTTCACCGGCAGCCAGGCCGGGATCATCACCGACACGGCCCACCAGAACGCCAAGATCCTCGAGGTGCGGGCCGACCGCCTGCGCCAGGCCCTCGACGAAGGCAAGGTGCCCGTAGTGGGCGGCGCCCAGGGGGTGTCCACCGACCGCGACGTGACCTTCCTCGGCCGGGGCGGCTCCGACACCACGGCGGTGGCACTGGCCGCCGCCCTCAAGGCCGACGCCTGCGAGATCTACACCGACGTGTCCGGCGTCTTCACCGCCGACCCCCGCATCGTCCCCAACGCCCGCAAGCTCCTCCACCTGTCGTTCGAGGAGATGCTCGAGATCTCGGCCACCGGTGGCCGGGTGCTCGCCCTGCGGTCGGTGGAATTCGCCCGCAACCACGACGTTCCGCTGCACGTTCGCTCGAGCTTCACCTGGGAGCTGGGCACCATGGTGGACAAGGAGGACCTGTCCATGGAGCAAGCCATCATCTCGGCCGTCACCGACGACGCGTCGGAGGCCAAGGTCACGGTGGCCGCCCTGCCCGACCGGCCCGGCATCGCCGCCCGGCTGTTCCGGGCCATGGCCGACCAATCGGTCAACGTGGACATGATCGTGCAGAACGTCTCGCACGACGGCACGACCGACATCTCCTTCACCGTCCCCATGGAGGACCTCGACACGAGCATCGAGGTGGCCCGCGTGCTCGGCCCCGAGATCGGCGGCGGCGAAGTCAGCGCCGACCGCGACATCGCCCGAGTCTCGCTGGTGGGCGCGGGCATGAAGACCCACCCGGGCGTGGCCGCCACCATGTTCGAGACGCTCGCCCGCGAGGGCGTCAACATCGAGATGATTTCGACCTCGTCGATCCGCATCTCCTGCATCGTGCGGGAGGCGCAACTGGAAACTGCCGTGCGCTCGTTGCACGAAGCGTTCAAGCTGGAAGGGTGAGCAGGTCAGTGAACGTCGGCGTCTTCGGCGCGACCGGGCAGGTCGGTGGGGTCACCCGCCAGATCCTGCAGGACCGCGCCTTCCCCGTTGACGGCATGCGGTTCTTCGCCTCGGCCCGGTCGGCTGGCAAACGCCTGCCGTGGGCGGGGGCCGAGATCGAGGTGGAAGACGTCGCCACGGCCGACTTCTCCGGCATCGACATCGCCCTCATGTCGATCGGCGCCACTGCGTCGAAGGAGTACGCACCGCGCGTCGCCGCCGCGGGTGCCACGGTCGTCGACAACTCGTCGGCGTGGCGGATGGATCCCGATGTCCCGCTGGTGGTGCCCGAGGCCAATGCGCATGCTCTCGCTTCGATCCCCAAGGGCATCGTCGCCAACCCCAACTGCACGACCATGGTCGCCATGCCGGCGCTCAAGCCGCTGCACCTCGAGGCCGGCCTCACTCGGCTGATCGTGTCGACCTACCAGGCGGTGTCGGGTGCAGGTGGTGTCGGCGTCGACGAGCTGGCCGAGCAGGTGAAGACCGCCGGCGACAAGGCGCCCGAGCTCGCGTTCGATGGCACCGCCGTCGACCTCGGTGAGCCCACCGTGTTCGCGCAGCCGATCGCCTACAACGTGTTGCCCCACGCCGGCACCTTCGTCGGGGACGAGACCAACGAGGAGCACAAGCTCCGCAACGAGAGCCGCAAGATCCTCGAGATCCCCGACCTGCGGGTGTCGGTCACCTGTGTGCGGGTGCCGGTGTTCACCGGCCACTCGCTGGCGATCAACGCCGAGTTCGAACGCGACATCACGCCCGAGCGGGCCAGGGAGCTGCTGGCCGGCGCCGCGGGCGTCACCCTCGTCGACGTGCCCACGCCCCTGCAGTCAGCAGGCGCCGACGCCTGCTTCGTCGGCCGCGTACGCCGCGACGAGTCGGCCGAGCACGGCTTGGCCCTGTTCGTGAGCGGCGACAACCTGCGCAAGGGCGCCGCCCTCAACGCGGTGCAGATCGCCGAGGCCCTACTGGCGCGCTAAGTGGCAGAAGGTTGCCGGATAGGCAAGGTTCTGCCACTTAGTCGCAGCGACACGGGCTGCTCCCACATTTGGGGCAACCACCCGCGTAGCGGGATGCCGCTTCCTCGAGGGTGACGCCGAGCTGGTTGGCGAGCGACGCCAGCCACGCCAGCACGTCGCCCACCTCGTGCACCTGCTCGGCCCGGTCGCCCTTGCGCACGGCCCGGGCCAGCTCGCCCACCTCTTCGGCCAGCCACGCCACCGTGGCAGTGACGCCGCGGGCGGCATCCCGATCGCCATAGGTCGAAGCCATGTGTTGTTGAAAGGCGGCCAGCTCCATGTGGCTCAGTATTCTCGGGACGGCATGGACTATCGGGGCAAGGTGGCGGTGGTCACCGGGGCGTCCTCGGGTCTCGGGCGGCAGTTGGCCCTCGACCTGGCGGCCGCCGGCGCCGTCGTTGTCGGCGTGGCCCGCCGTGAACCCGAGCTGCGCGAACTCACCGACGAGATGCGTCGTAGCTCCCCGAAGTCCGGCTATGTCGTGTGCGACCTTGCCAGCGGCGACATCGGCACGACCATGCAGTCGATCGAGGAGACGTACGGGCCCGTCGACGTCTTGATCAACAACGCGGCCATGGATCTCAAGGTCGGCCTGCGCGACATCGCCGTCGACGACTACCGCCACCTGATGGAGGCCAACTTCCTGTCGGCCGTGTCGGCCACGCTGACCGTGCTGCCCGGCATGATCGAACGGGGCCACGGTGTCGTCGCCATGGTGTCGAGCGACGGCGGCCGCCTGCCCGGCTCCGGGCCCGGCGCCTACCCCGCCTCGAAGGCGGCGTTGGGTGCGTTCGCCGAGAGCGTGTCGTACCGGGTGCGGCGCAAAGGCGTGCGCGTGCACCTCGTGTACCCCGCGTTCATGCCCACGGCGATGGGCCTGGCCGCCCTGGACCGCGGGCTGCGCCGCCCGCCCTTCTTTGCCCGCCGCACCGTCGAGCAGGTGTCCAAGCTGGTGCTGCGCAAGCTGGGCGGCCCCCACTTTGAGATCAACGCCGCGCCCGTCATCGTGTGGGCCACGGTGTTCCGCGCCGCCGTGCCCCGGCTGTACCAGCGCTTCCGCTCGTCGCGCTAGCGACCGGCGCGCCGCTCAGCCCGACGCGCGCTTGTGTTCCTCGTACGCCTGGAGGAGCTGGTTGCCCAACCACCCGCGGGCCAGCGCCTGTCCCTCGGCGGGCGCCAGGTGCAGGCCATCGAAGCGAACCGCGGGGTCGAACGTCGGGGCGTCGGTGCCGTCCTTGCCCAGCTGCGCCGCCAGTGGGGCGATGCGGATGAGCGGGAACGACTTCACCAGCTCGGCGTCGAGCTCGTTGATGCGGTGGGCGCGGGCGGGGTCGTTGAGCGAGACGGGTCCGCCCCCGGCCAGCTTCACGCCCTGCGTGGTCTTGTCGGGGTCCCAGTCGGCGTCCGGTGTGTCGAGCCACACCACGGGCACGCCCAGCGAGGTGATCTGGGTGAGACCGGCCCGAGCAGCGCGGAGGTAGGCGGCGTCGATCACGGGCTCGCCGATGTGGTGCCACTCGCTCTGGCCCGGCAGGCGCAGATCGGCCATGTCGGGGTAGCCGATCATCAGCAGGATCACGTTGGGATGGAACGCCTGGGCCGCCTTCACGGCTGCGGGGATCACCGGCGCGCAGTGCCGCGTCTCCTCGAAGCCGAGGCGGTAACGCGCCTGCACCTCGGGGATGAAGCCGCAGCCTGATTTCGACGAGGTCTGCGCCACCAGGCGACCGGACTCGCGGCCGTACTTCTCGACTTGCGGCCCGAGCACGCCCGCCGTCGAGTCGCCGATCACCATCACTCGCAGCGGGCCGCCGGTCGCGCTGGCCAGGTGGTAGGTGGGCAGCTTGCCCACCGGGACCGTGAACGCCAGCAGCACGCACGCGGCGATGGCGATGGCCAACGGCCCCTCGACGCCGCGCACGTAGCCGCCCCGGCGTACCGGCCACTCGACCAGCCAGAACGACAGCTCGGCGATCACGATCGTCACGGCCACCCGCACGAGGAATAGCGGCCAACCCCCGAGCCCCGTGCGGCCTTCGCTCAAGGTGAGGAACACCGGCCAGTGGTACAGGTACACGCCGTAGCTGATGCGGCCGAGGTGCACGAGCGGCCGCACGCCGAGCAGGCGCGTCGTGAGCGGCCCGCGCAACGCGCCGATCAACAACATCGTGCTGACCGCTGCGACGAGCGCGAAGCCGCCGTGGTAGAGCCAGCGGTCGCTCTCCTGCACCAGCCAGAACAACAGCAGCGAGCCGACCAGCCCGACGAGACCGGCGGCGTCGGCGACGCGCCCGCCGACGGGTGGGCGTCCCTCGAGCGAACGGCGCGACCACCACAACGCCAGCAACGTGCCGACCAACAGTTCGAGGGCGCGCGTGTCGGTACCGAAGTAGGTGCGGGTGGGGTCCTGGATCGCGAGTTGCAGTACGAGGCTGCCAACTGCCAGCACCGCCAAGGCCACCGCCAACGCGGCCCGCCGCCACCGCAGGCACAGCGCGACCAGCAACGGGAACACCAGGTAGAACTGCTCCTCGATCCCGAGCGACCAGTAGTGCTGCACCGGTGACGGGTCGGCGGTGATGCCCGCGTAGGTGTGCTGGGTGGCGATGAGGCGCCAGTTGGCGACGAACCCCAGGGCGGCCCGTATGTCGCCCACCACGTTGGGGTGCTCGCGGCCGGGGACGAAGAGGGCGGTGTAGACGAGGATGCCGGCGAGTGTCAGCGCCGACGCCGGCAGCAGGCGCCGGGCCCGGCGGATCCAGAAGCGGCCCAGCCGCACCGCGCCCCGCCGCCGGTGCTCGTCGACCAGCAGGGTGCAGATGAGGAACCCCGACAGGGTGAAGAAGGTGGACACGCCCAGGAACCCCCCTCGGGCCCATCCGAACCCCTGGTGGAAGACCAGGACGGCGACCACGGCGACGCCCCGCACGCCGTCGAGCGCCGGCCACCGGCGATCGGACGTGTGGGCGTCGGGGGAGGCGGTGACCAGGGCGTTTCCCAGTCGGGAAGGCGGGATTCGAACCCGCGACCTCAGCGTCCCGAACGCTGCGCGCTAACCAAGCTGCGCTACTTCCCGTGTTGCGGAGGAAGAGTGTACGTGACGGTTACTTGACCACCACCGTGCCGACCATCTTGGGGTGGATCAGGCAGGCGTATTGGTAGGTGCCGGGCTGGCTGAACGTGAGGCTGTACCCGGTGACCTCGGAATTGTCGCCCTGGAGCATATCGAGGCCCGAGGAGTGGAACCCGGACCCGTTCCAGGTGCCTCCGTCGAGGATGTAGGTGTCGCCCGCGCCCTCGGGGATGTCCTTGGGGAACTTGGGCCCGGCCCCGGAGTTGACGACGGGGTTGAAGGCGATGGTGCCGTCCTTCTTGATCGTCAGGACCGGGACGTAGCGCGGAACGTTGAAGCTCACGGTGTGCTCGCCGATCATCGCCCAGGTCACCTTCTGCCCGACCTTGGCGTGGATCGTGCGGGGGACGAACTCGTTGGCCAGGACGGAGTTGGGGTCGTTGGTCGTGAACCCGGCGAAGTACCCGTCCTTGAGCTTGGCGATCTGGTTCTCAGTGGGCGGGGGCTGGAACTTCGAGATGTCGTTGACGACCTTCAGCAGGTCGAACTTCGGCAGCGCATTGACCTGCTTGAGTGCCTTGCGGACTGATTCGGTGAGCGCGTTCGCCTGCGAGAGGGCGGCGCGATCGACGGCACCCTGGCTGGGGATGGCGGCACCCGCCGACTTCACGATGATGCGGCCCTGCATCTGGGGTCCGTGGACGCTGCAGTAGTAGTGGTAGGTGCCGGGCTTGATCGACTTCGACAGCTTCACGTCGAAGCTGTTGCCGTTGTTGCCGGCGTAGGGGATGTAGCCGCTGCTGTAGTACGCCTGGGTGCCGTTGAAATCCGGTTGCACGCGCTTGGGGCACGGCTTCTTGGGATCCGACGGCGGAACGCCGCCCTTGTCGATGTAGCAGGGCTGCGCGGCCGGCTGGATCACACTCTGGTTGTCGCCGAGCATGTCGGGCAGGTGCTCGAACGCCTTCTTGAACGCGTCTTGTGCCTCTTGTGACGGGGGACCGTTCTGCTGGAACTGCGGGAGCAATGGGTTGATGGTGTTCAGCCCGTCGTCGACGAGGGTGCCCATGGTGACGCTGTGGGGCTCGCCATTCCACGCCTGCCTGAAGTGCACGATGTCGCCTGGGTGCACCGTGACGGTATTGGGGAAGTAGGCGAGGGCGATGGCGGCGAAGTCGGGGTTGTTGTAGTCGACCAGCACCTGGCGACCACTCCCGCCGCTGCCTGGCGCGCAGGCGAACGCCACCGTGCCAATGAGGACGAGCACGCCGGCCAACAGCGCCCGGGATCGCATCACTTGACCACCACCGTTCCGACCATCTTCGGATGTATGAGACACGCATATTGGTACGTGCCCGCTTTGGTGAACGTGAGGCTGTAGGCGGCCGCCGCGTTCTCGGGCGTATCCGGACTGATGCCGGAGTTGCGGAAGCCGGTGCCGTTCCAACTTCCTCCGTCGACGATCAGCGTGTCACCGGCGCCTTCGGGATAGTTGTCGGGGAACTTCGTGCCGCCTCCGGAGTTGGCCCGCTTGTCGAGCTTGACCGTGCCGTCCTTGGCTATGGCCAGGATGGGGAAGTACCGGGGTACGTCGAAGCTCACGGTGTGGGCGCCGACGAACGCCCACGTGACCTTCTCGCCCACCTTGGCGTGGATCGTGCGGGGAAGGAACTCGTTGGCGAGCACGGGATTGTTGTCCTGGGTGCCGAAGCCGGCCAGGTACGCGTCCTTGAGCTTGGTCCTCTGATTGTCGCTGAGCGGAAAGCCGGCGATCCCGATGGCCTTCTCGAGGCTGTAGCCGGTGGTGGCCTTGTCGAGGCTCTTCTTCAATGCACCCGTCTTCGACCGCGCCTGCGACAGAGCTGCTTCGTCGACCTTGCCCTGGCTCGGGATCGCTTTGCCTTTGGGCTCGACGATGATCTTCCCCTGCATCTCGGGCCCGTGGAAGTTGCAGTAGTAGAGGTACGTGCCGGGTTCGATGTCGTTGGCGAGCTTCACGTCGAAGCTGTTGCCGTTGTTGCCGGCGTAGGGGATGAACCCACTGCTGTAGTACGCCTGCTTCCCCGTGAA